>CBDUXZ010000324.1:0-3259 GCA_965371325.1 uncultured bacterium
ACGAAATCGGGGGCCGCCTCGGGATCGAGGCGCCGCGCCCTTTCCCAGTCCCGGATTGCCTCCTTGTAATCGCCGAGTCGAATGGAAAGAAGACCCCGGTTGAAGTAAATATATGCGAGCTTGCCGTTCGCGAGAATCCCTCCGTCGTATGCCGCCCGCGCGCCCTCCAGCTCGTTTGCACGCGCCAGGCTGTTCCCCAGGTTGTTTTGCGCTTCGGCTGCCCGGAAATCAATCGCCACGGCCCGTTCGAAAGCGGCTCTGGCCTCGTCGGGGCGCCCCAGGGCATCGAGGATGAGTCCCAGGTTGTTGTAGGCGGGGGCGAACTGGGAATCCACCGCGATGCTCCGCCGTGCGGCGCTCTCAGCCTGATCGAAATACCCCGTCGCGCAGAGAACGATCGCGAGGTTGTTCCAGGGCTTCGGGCGGTCCGGATCCGCGTGCGTGGACTGCTCAAAATGGGTGAGCGCACCGTCGAGATCGCCGATCTCGAACAGCACCACGCCCATGTTGTAATGGGCCACCGAATCCTGGGCCTCGACGGCCAGCGCCTTACGGTAGGCCTCGCGGGCCTCGCTGGTCTCCCCGAGCAGATAGTGGCGGTTTCCCAGAGTGACGAGATCTCGGTTCAGTGACGCCTGGGCCGGTGCAACGCCCAGAAGGGCGTTGAAAAGGATCGCAAGCGTCACGTGCGTGGCCGCGCGAAGGAGCACGGTTGGGTTCCCTCCATGGAAGTGAACACTCTTTTGACGGAGCTATCGCCCCGCCTTGCAAGGGCGACTGCAGCCGGTCTCAGATGCGGGTGCGCCACCATTCGAGCAGATCGCGCAGCGTCTGCTCGAATGGGATCGTCGCGCTCCATGCCGTTTCTCTGGCGGCTTTCCCGGACGAGCCGATGATCGAAGGAACCTCACCCCGGCGCATCTTCTGCGGATCCTGCGAGATGCGTACATCGGCCTTGGTCATACGCACGAACGTATCGAGAATGTCTCTGATCTTGGTCGCCCGCCCGCTGGCGAGGTTGTATGCCTCCCCGGCGCGGCCCTTGTCGAGCAGGAGAAGGTACCCCCTCACCGTATCACGCACATCGGTGAAATCGCGGCCGACTTCCAGATTCCCCACCTGCAGTTCAGCGGGGCGTCGCCCGGCTTCCATCTCGGCCACGGCCTTTGCAAACTCCGAGCAGACGAAGAGAGGCGACTGGCGTGGGCCGGTGTGATTGAAGGGGCGGGCGCAAACGACGTCGAGCCCGTGCTGGCTCGCATACTGGTAGGCCATAAGATCGCCCGCGGCCTTGGTGAAACCGTAGGGGTTGTTGGGACGGAGGGGAGTTTCTTCCACCACGGGCGCCAGAGGATCATGCAGGTCGCCGTAGGCTGCGGCGCTGGAGACGTAGAGTATGCGTGCCGTGGGTGCCCCAAGGCGAGCGGCTTCGAAGAGCGTCAGGGTGCCACCGAGGTTGACGTCCAGGGTTTCTCTGGGAGAATCCACGCTTTCCGGAATGAATGTGATCCCTGCGAGATGGTAGATACGGTCGTAGCGTCCATTCCCTAGGAGATCCGTCATGCCCTTTTGATCACGGATGTCGAGGGGATGGACTTCAATCTGTTTGCGATCGATTAGGTGCTGAATCAGGCCGATATCCCCCGGATCCTTGACCGTCCCTTCCACCTCCTCTCCGCGGGAGAGCAGGAGATCGACGAGGTGGCTTCCGGCGAATCCACCGATGCCGGTGATTAACGATCTCATGAAATCATCCGCCGAGCCTTTGCAAGTCCTCGCGGACCATCATCTCCATCAGCTCCTTGAAGCTTACCTTGGGACTCCAACCGAGTTCCGTCTTCGCCTTCGTCGAGTCACCGAAAAGCTGATCCACCTCGGCCGGTCGAAAGAGGGATGAATCCACCGTCACATGATCCTCCCACCGGAGACCGGCCGCACGAAATGCGACATCGAGCATCTCCCGGACGGAGTGCGATACTCCCGTGGCGATGACGTAGTCCCCGGGCTCCGGTTGCTGGAGCATCATCCACATGGCCCGCACGTAGTCCCCGGCGTAGCCCCAATCGCGCGCGGCGTCGATGTTCCCCATCGGAAGCTTCTTATCGAGCCCCATCTTGATCCGTGCTACCCCGTAGCTGATCTTCCGGGAGACAAATTCCCGCCCTCGTCGCGGCGATTCGTGATTGAAGAGGATTCCGCTCACGGCGAACATGTTGTAGCTCTCCCGGTAGTTAACGGTGATGAAGTGGCCGTAGACCTTGGCGACGCCGTATGGGCTGCGGGGATGAAACGGCGTCTCCTCCCTCTGGGGGCTTTCTCTCACTTTGCCGAACATCTCGCTCGAGCTTGCCTGGTAGAACTTGGCGTCGATTCCCACATTACGGATGGCCTCGAGCAGGCGCGTCACCCCGAGGGCATCGAACTCGCCGGTAAGTGCGGGCTGGGCCCATGAGGTGGGAACGAAGGACTGGGCCGCAAGGTTGTAAATTTCATCCGGCCGGGTCTCTCGCACAATCTCGATGAGGGAGGAGAGATCGAGCAGGTCGCCCTGCCTGAGCGTAACCCGGTTGCGGATGTGGGCTATCCGCTCGAAGTTCTCCGTGCTGGCGCGGCGCACCATACCGCAGACTTCGTATCCGCGCTCGAGGAGAAACTCTGCCAGGTAGGAGCCATCCTGTCCCGTGATGCCCGTGATCAGCGCCTTCAAACGATCTCCTCTCCCCCGTTGCGGTTGCTGAAGATCTCCGATGCCTCTGAGAGCCTCTCGGGCGTACCGATATCGATCCAGCGCACCTTCTGCTTGAATACGTGAAGTTCGGGAACGAAGGGAAACACATCACGCTCGATACTGAACACTTCCCGCCTGGGGAAATACGCCTGGATGCTCTCTCGAAACAGATATACGCCCGCGTTGATGATTCCCGGTCTGCGATCCGCCCGCTTCTCGACAAAAGAGAGGATCTTGTCGCCATCGGCCAGGATCTCCCCGTAGGGGGAAATATCCTGCACCCCGACGCCGAGGAGGATCCCCGTACTTGTTTCCGGAAGGCGGCGCCGCATCTCCGAAAGATCCGCATCACACAGGACATCGCCGTTGAGAACGAAGAAGGGCTCTTCGGACGTGAGGCTCCTCATGGCGTGGGCGATAGCGCCCCCCGTATCGATGCGCTTGTTATCGACAACCAGGGAGATATCAACGCCGCGGTATCGATCGCCGACTTAACGCTTCAGCTTCTCGTGCCGATGTCCGCTCGCGAGA
>CBDUXZ010000325.1:0-3256 GCA_965371325.1 uncultured bacterium
CGCGTCCAGGTCGTTCTTACCGACGGAGGCCCGCCTGCCTCCGAGCGCCCGGCGTCTTGCGATCGCTTTGTATCGAACTATGTATTTGATCTTCTATCCGACGGCGATATCGTTGCAGTCCTCTCGGAAGCCCACCGCATGCTCCGCCCCGGCGGACTCCTCTGCCTCTCGAGTTTGTCAGCCGGGAGTGGCGCGCTCTCCCGGACGGTGATTCGGATCTGGTCGTTACTCCACCGTATCAATCCGCAACTCGTGGGTGGCTGCAGGCCCGTGGCGCTACCCGCCTTCATCGAGAACGGACCCTGGAAGCTTCGCCACCACAAAGCCGTCGCGCCCTTCGGGCTCCCCTCCGAGGTGGTGATCGCCGAACGTCTCTGACCGGCCGTCACCCCCCAAGGCACTGCGCCTGGCTAACGGCAACGTCTCTCGACTATTCTGTGATAGCATTTGAGGTTGGAGACGTGACCCCGGCGCGGGCGGCGCCGCCTTCGAGGAGGAGAACCGATGACTACCCCCTTTTGGTGCCTGTTTATCGTAGCGATGATCCCCTACGTGCTTGCGGGCCTCGGCGGCTATTTCAAAATTCAACAATTCGGGAAGCTCGACAACAATCATCCCCGCATCCAGGCCGCGGATCTCAGAGGTATCGGGGCCCGCGCATACGCAGCCCAGATGAACGCGTGGGAAGCCGTCGCGCTATTCGCCGCGGCAGTACTTGTTGCGCACCTGGCCGGTGCAGACCCGCGCCTCTCGGCCATGGCGTCTGTCATCTTCGTTATCGCCAGATTGGTCCATCCAATTCTCTATATCTCGAACCTCGCATCTTTCCGGACCGGGGTTTTCACCGTGGGCCTCCTCTGCAGTTTCTGGCTCTTCGTGCTCGCCGCGCGCGCTTAGGCTACCACCCGACAACATGCGATGGCCCCGACCACACGCGACCCTCGTAAGGACCTCATGGGGTTTTCTCGCCGTAACAATTTCGAGAAAGGAGCATTGATGCAAGTCCAGGCACGGAAAGGGCGAGCGTTTCGCGGCCTCCACGAGCGTGAGGGCGCGTTCATCATCCCCAACCCGTGGGATGTCGGCACGGCGCGGCTACTCGCCCACTTGGGATTCGAGGCGCTCGCGACAACCAGCGCCGGATATGCGTTTTCCGTCGGGCGGCGCGATAACACGATTGGACGCGACGAAATGATGACCCATGTGGGCGCCATCGTGTCAGCCACCGACCTGCCCGTGAGCGCGGATCTCGGGAACGGCTTTGGAAATGATCCGGAGACGATATCGGAAACCATCCGCATGGCTGCGGCGACGGGGCTTGTCGGCGGTTCGATCGAAGACGCAACCGCGCGCCCCGATGATCCAATCTACGAACACGTGCTGGCGGCGGAGCGAGTTCGTGCCGCGGCAGAGGCGGCACACGCGCTTCCATTCCCTTTTACACTGACGGGACGGGCGGAGAACTACCTTGTTGGCCGGCCCGACCTCGATGACACGATCAAACGATTGCAGGCATATCAGGATGCGGGCGCCGATGTTCTCTATGCACCGGGCCTTACGAGCAAGGATGACATCGCCACGGTGGTAAGCGCCGTCGATCGCCCGGTGAACGTGGTGATGGGACTGCAGGGCGTTCGACTCAACATCTCGGAACTCTCGGTGATGGGGGTGAAGCGCATCAGCGTTGGCAGCGCGCTCTCCCGCGCCGCCCTTGGCGCCTTTCTTCGCGCCGCGCGGGAGATGCGAGAGCACGGCACTTTTGAGTTCTCGGATGAGGCCGTGAGTTTTCGCGACATCAGCGCCATGTTCCGGGCGTGACCCAAGGCCGCACGCGCTGTCCTCGAGCCTTCGGCTCTTCTCTCAATGACCATTCGTTGTTTTACTGGGACGGGTACCGCACGATTCATCCCCCCGTGCGGGGGCTCACGTTGTTGTTCGGGACGTACGGTTTGAACCAGACCTCGTAGAGGGGCCCCAGGATAAGGATTAGCAGGGAAACGGCGAGAAGAACGCTCGAGAAGAGCATGAGAATTGCAAAGTCGGGGGAGAGGAAACGAACCGCCCAGGGGAGACTGATCTCCCCCAGAACAGCCCCGAAGGCGGACCAGGTGATCGCCCGCTTCAGGAAGTCCGAAACCAACAGCATGTAGAAAACGTGGCAAAGAACGAGGAGAATAAGCGGCATTATGAACAGATGGAAGTGCGCGTTCATGAGAAGCTCGTTCGCACTCTTGGGATAGGAGAGAATCTCCCCGGACGCATCTTCCGTACCGCGGTAGTAGGTCGCGATGCCCTCCACGGTGAAGCCCGTCCGCTCGTATGTCATGACGACGTTCGTCAGGAAGCCCAGGAAGGTGAGTACCAGAAAGAGGCTCAGAACCAGGCGCAGGTTTATGGACGCCGATGTGAGCCTGTAGTTATTTGTGTTGAAGTCCTTCATGGGATGAAAAAACCTACTTCCGCTCAGAGGAAGTGATGTCCGCCCCGACCCGAGACGGCGCACGGTACACGAGGTCGACGAGTGCCAGGGCCTTTTTGGTTCCCCTGTTCACCGCCCTCACCGAGAGCGTCGCACCGCTGATGTTGGTGATATCGCGCCGGGTCCTTATCGGCGCGTCAAGGGTCTTCCCTTCGTACTGTTTCAGAAACCGCCGCATCCTCACCTCGCTTCCGACGGCCTCACGGTACATCATAATCTCCACACCCCGCACCTTGCCAGACGGCTCCACCCCGACCACGAATGTGATGGGGCGGTGTTTCCCGATCTCGTTCACGATGACGGCATAGCCTGTCACCTCGTTGTCCTTCGAGAGAACGTAGGTGGGAATCACCCGCTCCCACAGGCTCGGGCGTACAGGGGCGATGCGCTTCGAAATTCCCTCGCGAAGCGCAGGTTTGATAGCCACGAGGCGCTTCTCCACCCTGGTGGCTTCCGGGAAGAGAATCCGCGCCGCCTCGTCTCGCGTGAGGTATACCTCCACGTCCGACGCGCGTGCCGCTCCCGGGCCCGGAAAGAAAAAGATCCCGGTGCAGAGCAACAGCAGCATCCAGCGAGAAACAAGTGGGACACTTTTCACCTTCCCCGCGCTCCTTCCGCACCCGCTCAGGGGTGCCTTATTTAGAACGCAAAAGACATTCCCGCAATGACCGAGCTCATGCTCTTCGTACCGACGTCGGGAAATAGCAGTTCTTCGCCCTTCTTTGCAAACGTGTACTCCCAGGCAAGGCTCATCACCCAATCGGGCACCGGCCGGTA
>CBDUXZ010000326.1:0-3236 GCA_965371325.1 uncultured bacterium
CACGCACAATTGTGAACATCATCTCCTCCCAGTTTTTGGCAAGGCGCACGTGGCCTACATTCCCGACAAGAAGATCGTCGGACTATCCAAAATCGTGCGCCTGGTGGAAATTTTTGCTCGCCGGCTGCAGGTACAGGAGCGCCTCACGAACGAGGTGGCCCGGACGATCGACGAGCAGCTCGAACCCCAGGGCGTCGGGGTCGTCATCGAGGCCAGACACCTGTGTATGCAGATGCGGGGGGTCGAGAAGCAGAACTCCGTTGCCATCACCTCCGCCATGCTCGGCCAGTTTCGCGATAACGCGAAGACGCGCGCCGAGTTCCTGGGTCTCATTCAGGGGGGCCTCCGTCAGCTGTAATCACGGCTCTTTTCCAGCGCGTATTTCCCTCGAATACTCCCGAAGTTCAAACTTATTTCAGATAGTTGGAAGCTTTCCACCCGCTCCTGACGCGCCAAAGAGTGAACGAGCCCTCATTCACAAATGGCTTGACAGAGAGGCGGTGGGCGGGTTACAAACCCTGTCGGGGGGCTGGTAAGTAGACGTTCACTTACCACCCCTCTCGCTGTGTGAAGAACTCTTTGACCCGGCGCCGCGCCGGCAGGAGGCTTTCCGAATGAAGGGCCGGAAGCGGCTCCCGGGCGACGAGCGCCGCGCCCAGATCCTCAAGGCGGCCACCCGGGTCTTTGCCGAGCGCCACTACCGCTCCTCCACGCTGGGGCACATCGCGCGGGAAGCGGGCGTGTCGGAAGCGCTCATCTGCAAGCACTTCACGACGAAGAAGCAGCTCTTCCTCGCCACGATCGACGCCACGGGCCGCTACCTCAACGGCGCCCTCGAGGCGATGACCGAGCGGACCGACAAGGCGCCGCTCGAGATGCTGCGTGAAGCTTTCCTCTTCTACTTTGACTACCTCAATCACGACCGCGGAACGGCGCGGATGATCTTCCAGGTTTCCTCGGAGCTCGACGACAAGGAGGTGCGCGAGGCTCTTGCGGCGATCCTCCGCCGCGCATCGCGCACCATTCACCGCGCGCTTGTTCTCGGTCAGGAGCGCGGCATTGTCCGCTCCGATATCGATCTAGATGCCGTGACCTGGCTCATTGTGGGGTGCTACCAGGTGCTGGCGCTCATGAAGGAAGTGGACGGCGAAAACGCCTGGAAGAAGAGCACCCTGTCCGGATTTATCACGCCGATTCTCGAGCCGACGTACGTCCGTCAGCTGACAGCTTTCACAGACGGCGGCGAGAAGTCGGCTCGAAGGGGGCGCGCCGGTTCGCCGGGCGGCGGGCGGGTAGGGAGGCCGGCGTGAAGTCTCCCCCGGTTCAGAATATGGAAAGCCTGGGAATCCACCGCATCGAGACACCGACGCCTTTTCCGCAGGTGCCCACCGCCAATGCGTGGCTCCTCGAAGGACCCGAGCTCACACTCATTGATACCGGATCCGCGTTCCGCCCCGCCTGGAAAACCTTCCGGGAGCAACTCGCCGCCACCGGCCACGAGGTGCGTGACATTCGCCGCATCCTGATCACCCACGGCCATCCCGATCACGCCGGCCTGGCGCGTGCAATCACGAGTCGCTCGGACGCCCGCGTCTTCATTCATGAAGGGGATGTCCAAAAGGTCACGGTTGTTCCCGAGGAACGTCGCCGCACGATGTGGGACTCCTATGCGGCCTACTACCGACTCCTTGGGATGCCCGAGGAGTTCATCGAGTACATGCATCAGATATCCTTCGCCGCCCTCGGCGCCCGTGAAACGCTGGAAGGGGTCGAAACTCTCCACGCCGGCGACACGATTGAGGTGGGCGAGGGCACCATCGAGGTGCGCCCCTGTCCGGGACACACACCCGGCTGCGTCTGCTTTCATCTGAGAGAGCACGGTGTGCTCTTCTCAGGCGATCATCTGCTTCCCACGATCTCTCCCAATCCCGTGATGGAACTGGGGGCGGCGGCGAGCGAGGCGGCGCCCTGGGAGGGGAAATTCAAGAGCCTTGTTTCATATGTTGCTTCCCTGGCGGAAACGCGCGGGATGGAGCTGCAGCTCTTACTGCCGGGACACGGGGATCCGTTTACGGATCATCGCCGCCTTATTGACGATCTCAATCGCTTCCACGAGCTGCGCCAGTACAAAGTCGCTCAGTCGCTGCGGGGGGGCGAGGCGAGCGTATACGAAATTACGCGCCAGCTCTTCCCCGACCGGGAGTACATTGAATTGTTCCTCTCGATCTCGGAGATCGTCGGTCACCTCGAAGTGCTCGAGGAGGAGGGTGGAGTGGCGCGCGTGATGGATGAAGGGCGGCTCTACTACAGGTTGATTTCGGAATGACCGCGCGCGGCGGCGCTCCCGCGCGGCCGCACGTGGTGAACAGACATGGAGGGTTAAAGGTCATGATTTCTTTTGATCTGGACGAGGACGTTCTCGCCATCCAGGAGACGGTGCGGAAATTCGCCGAGACCGAGCTCCGTGAAAATATGCGCGCGGCCGAAGCCGAAGGCGGTGTTTCCGATGCGATGGTGAAGCGCTACCGCGAGCTCGGACTCAATACGCTGGAGCTTCCGGAGCAGTACGGCGGGCTGGATCTCGGGATGATCACGCGGGTGGTCGTCGAGGAGGAACTGGCCTTCGGCGATGCGGGCATGGCCGCTGCCATGGATCGCGGGGGACTTGCGGCCTACGCGCTCCTCGAACTGGGAACCGAAGGGCAGAAGAAGAATTACCTGAACGAGAATCTCTCGGGTTCGGCCGGCTTCTGGGAGCCGGGCCAGTCACAGAGCTTCGCGGAACTCGAGACGACGATCCAGGAGGAAGGCGACAATTTCCGTGTGACGGGAAGAAAGTGCCTGGTCCCTCATGCGGGGCTCGTGGATGGTTACGTGATCTTCGGGACGATCGACAGCGTGCGGGGTTGGGAAGGGGTTCGCGCCGTCTGGGTGCCGGGGGACGCGCAGGGGCTTACGATCGAAGAGCCGGATCAGAAAGTGGGTATGTGGGCTCTCAGAACGGCCGGCGTCGTCCTCGAGGAGGTGCGCGTCCCGAAGGCGTCCCTCCTTTCGGGCGCCGGCGATATTCAGGAGTCGATCGAGCGCTTCCAGACCCGGGTTCACCTGGTTCAGGCCGCGCGCTCCGTCGGGATTGCGCGGGCGGCCTACGAGTGCGCGATCGCATACGCCCAGGAGCGCCAGGCCTTCGGGAAGCCCATCGCCCACCATCAGGCCCTCGCATTCATGCTCGCGGA
>CBDUXZ010000327.1:0-3233 GCA_965371325.1 uncultured bacterium
AACCCCTTCCTCGACGTTTCAACCGAGGAGAGCCTCCGGCTCTTGCAAAGGGGTTTCGGCTACCGAGCCACCTTCGGCTTCCTGCTCTTCCTTGCTTTCGGTATCGCTTATCTCATTCCGCTCGGGAACCCTGAAAACGATCTGCCGCAGCTCATTTGCGCGCTCCTAATCACCGCTGTGAACGTCCCCTACTATTTTATCCTCAAGCGCGCGCCCGAACGGATCCTCCAGTACCGATGGGTCGGCCCGATAATCGACCTCTCGGCGATCACGGCGATTATTTACTTCCTTGGCGGGATGGACGCAGTCTACGCCTTCCCTTTCTACGCGATCGTCATTCTCTATTCGGCCGTGACCCACCGGCGCCCCTGGCACTTCATCGTTGCCGGCCTGTCAAGTGTTTTGTTGCTTGGCCTCTTCCTGGTCCAGAACGCCGGCCTGCTTCCGCTCGCCAGCAATGTGATGGATCTGCACTTTACCGATGCGCAGCAAGCCCTCGTGCTGATCGCTTTCATCACTTTTTTCTTCCTCACTGCTATCGTCGCAAGTTTTCTCAGCGAGGCGCTCTTCGAGCGAGGCCGCGCGCTTGCACAGGCCAACGCTCTCGTCGAGGAGGCGAACCGTGGCCTGGAATCCAGGATTGCAGCTCGGACGCGGGAGATCGCGGCGCAGAACACGCTTCTTCAGCAACAGAATGTGCAAATTTCCGAGGCCAGCCGGCTGAAGACCGACTACCTGATAAACATCAACCACGAGTTGAGGACGCCCCTCACCTCCATCCTGGGCTATGGGAGGATGCTCCTCTCATACGAGCTTGATGAGAAGAAACAGAGGGAATTCGTGGGGAACATCCTTCGGCAGGCTGATCTGCTCAATCATTTCGTTTCGGCCCTGAACCAGATCGAGGAGATTGAATCGGGCGTGATGCTTCTTCGCCGCGCGCCGATTCAGATGCCGAATCTCGTGGAAGAGGCCCTCGTAACGGTGCGGCCACGGTTCGAGGAGAGGGATCTTCACGTCGAACGCCTGTTTGAGAAGGGCGCGGATTTGCCCGTCCAGGTGGATCCGGAGAAGATGGGCCAGGTTCTTCTGAACTTCCTGGACAATGCCCTGAAGCTCACGCCCCGGGGAGGGAAGATCGGGATCAGCATCGAGCGAAAGGGAGACGCCCTGGAGGTCGGAATTCATGACACGGGACCGGGCATCCTGCCCGAGTATCTCGAGCACGTTTTCGAGCGGTTCAAGCAGGTCGAACCCGCCCTATCCCAAAACCACGGCGGGCTCGGGATCGGCCTGTCGCTCATAAAATCGATCGTGGCATTGCACGGGGGGCGAACCTGGGCTGAGAGTCCGGGGAGGCTCTCGAGCGATGGATCAGCCGAAAACCCGGGCACTTCGTTCTACTTCACCATTCCTCTGAAAATGCCCAAGGAAGCCGCTCCGAGGCAGGACGCCGCCTGACACTCGCTTCACTTCGGGGGCTGGTAGAGGCTGACGCAGTTCTTCCCCTGCGCCTTGGCCTGGTACATGGCTGAGTCTGCTTCCCTCAAGAGCCGATCCTTGATCTCGCCCGTTTCAACCGGGGTCACTCGCGACAGGCTTTGCACCCCGATGCTCGCGGTAATGAAACCCGTAAGCGCGGGCGCTTCCACGCCCTGACTGGTCCGCTTCAGGAACACGAATTCCGCGATCTCCCTTCTCAGCTTCTCGGCTCTGCGAAGCGCACTCTCCGGATCTGCGTCGGGCAGGATTGCCACAAATTCATCTCCTCCGTATCGGGCCAGGGTTGCAGTCGACTCATCAATCACCCCCGCTATCACCCTTCCCGCTTCGTGAAGCGTGCGGCTCCCCGCGAGATGCCCGTAGCGATCATTCACACTCTTGAAATTGTCGAGATCGAGAAAAAGAATGGAGAGATCCCTCGCCTTCCGCCTCGCCGCGACGATCTCTTCTTCCAGCCGGCGGTGAAGCCATCGATCGTTATGAAGGCCCGTGAGATCGTCGCGGCGGGCCATTTCGTTGAAGAGACGTGCATCTAGAATGTTTCTGATGGACGTGGAGATGTATCCCGCAAAAATCTCGAGGAGTCCCAGCTCGGCGTCACTGTAGCGCTTCACGTCTCGGCGGTTCACCAATTCCATGACGCCTAGAATTTCCACGTCGTGCCTGATGGGAACGCAGATGATCGACCTTGCCTCGAAGCCGATTCCCGAGGCGAAATCACGGGCAAAGAAGGCGTCTTCGGTGACCTCTCGACTGATATGGGATTTTCCGGACCGGAACGCTCGGCCGGCGATTCCCTCCGCCGCAAGGATGCGGCGTCCGACGAGATCCGCCGCCATCTCCCCGAACGTAGCGACGAAAACGAGCTTCTCCTTGCTTGTCGCTTTTTCGCGTGAAGAGGAATCGAGGAGAAGGATCGAGCCTGCCTCGGACGGAACGAACTCGTTGGCCTTGACGAGGATTTGGCTGAAGAACGCGTCTAGCTCGTGTCCGACAGACAGATCTCGCGTGGCATGGAGGCCCTCCAGGAAGCGATTGATTACCTTCCCGCCAAGCGAGTGGAGATCCATGAACGAAGCCTCGTTTATCGGACCGTCCTCTTCCCCGCCGGTATCCGAGAAGCGCCTCCTGGACGATGTTCAGCTCTGATCGAGACGCTCCCGAAGGGCCGCGAGGGTGGCGTTGTAATCCTTGCTCTGGAAAACCGCAGACCCCGCCACGAACACATCCCCCCCGGCGCGGGCCACCTCCGCGGCGTTGTCGATTTTGATCCCTCCGTCGACCTCGATATCGACCGCCAGCCCCGCGCCATCTATACGAGCGCGGAGGGTACGGATCTTCTCCAGCATGGAACGAATGAATTTCTGCCCTCCGAAACCCGGATTGACCGTCATGATGAGAACAAAGTCGAGGTCACCGAGCACGGCATCCAGGCTCGAGAGCGGCGTGGCGGGGTTGAGCGCTACGCCCGCGCGGGCGCCCACCTCCTTTATCTGCTCCACGGTCCGGTGGAGATGCGAGGTGGCTTCGGCGTGAACGCTGATCCAGTCAGCACCGGCTTTCCGGAACTCCGCGATGTAGCGTTCGGGGGACGCGATCATCAGGTGCACATCGAGTGGAAGATCCGTCGCCCGATCAAGGGATGACACAACGGGCTGGCCGAGCGTGATGTTCGGAACAAAGTGGCCGTCCATCACGTCCACGTGAAGCAGATCGGCGCCCGCCTTGAC
>CBDUXZ010000328.1:0-3230 GCA_965371325.1 uncultured bacterium
AAGAGGGGGCCCCCAGCCCCGCGTGAATGATGGGCAATGTTCCAATTCCTTGGCAAAAAGAAGATTTTTCTGACTGCGGCCGTTCTGCTCGGCGCTGCGGCGCTGCTGCTTTCTTCAAGCATCCACCGTGAAACGCGCTTCTCCTTCCTCGACCGCCTCATTTTCGACATGGCTGTACCCATCCAGAAAATGGTCGCGCTGCCCGCAAAGGCCGTTCGCGATCTGTGGAGCGACTACTTCGCCCTGGTGGACGTACATGAGGAGAACGAGGCGCTTCGCCGCAGGCTGACAGCGCTGTCCGAGGAGAACCGGCAGTTCCGGGAGGCGCTGCTTGCGGCGGAACGGCATCGCCTCATCGGCGAGATGCGCGACCGCCTCCCGCAGCCGATGCTCCCGGCGAGCGTCATCGGCGCCGACAGCTCCTCCTGGTTCAGGACCGTGCTCCTCGACAGGGGTGGGCGCGACGGCATCGAAAAGGGGATGGCCGTGGTGACGCCGGAGGGCGCCGTGGGGTACGTGGTGGCGATCTCCTCGAGGGCGTCGAAGGTGCTTCTGGTGACCGACCGCGCCAGCGCGGTGGACATCATGGTGGAGCGATCGCGAGCGCGTGGAATCGTCGAGGGAGAGAGCGAGAGCCGCTGCAGACTGAAGTACCTGGAGAACGGGGAAGACGTAAAGGTGGGAGATCTTCTCCTGTCATCGGGGATGGGCGGCATCTTCCCCAAAGGGCTCCCGGTGGGGAAAGTCGTCGAGGTCTCTTCCCGGAAGCAGGGAATGTTCCAGCACGCAGCGGTAGAGCCCGTTGTTGATTTCAACAAGCTCGAGGAAGTTTTCGTGATCCTCGAGATCTCACAACAACGAAAGCTCCTCGAGGAGCTGGGGTCTCCACTAGGATGATGTGAAGCGCATTGTAATCCTCGCCCTAGCCGGGTTCATCGCCGTCCTCCTCCAGGTAACCCTGCTTGCCCATCTTCCTTTCGGTTCTCTGAAGCCCGATCTCGTTCTCATCGTTGTGTTGTATGCCGGTGTTTTCCTTCCGCCCACGGAGGGGGCTGTTCTCAGTTTCGGACTGGGCTACGTCACGGATCTCTTCACGGGCAGGCTGATCGGGCTTTTTACATTCACGCGGGTCGTGGCGTGGCTTGTCGCGAGGCTCGCCAGCGGGATGCTGAATCTGAAGTCTGTCCCCGCACAGACGATATTCGTGGCCATCTACGGCGTCATGGACTATTTCGTCATGGTGGCTGTCCTGCGGGTTTTCGGGGGTGACGAGTATCCCGTCCCCGACGCCGGTTCAGCCATCTGGAAGACGGCGCTCATGAGCGCCGCGGCTGCGCCGCTCGTCATCGCCGCGCTCCTTGGGTTGGACCGGCGGTTCTCGACCGACGCGGAGCGCCGATCGCTCGAGTTGCTCAAGTAGGGCGCGGCGCGATCGCCGCGACTCCGGCCCTCGACCCTCACTTCAACAAATCGGTAGCGTCAAGGTGACAACGCTCTCTTCGCAGCATGACAGTCAGGAGTACCGATCCCGTTTCGTTCTGGCGTTCACGATGATCTTCATCGTGTTCGTTGCGATGTTCTTCCGCCTTTTTTATCTCCAGATTATCCGGGCCGACTATTTCCTGGAGACGGCGCAGAAGAACAGTATCCGCATGCGTCGCGCCCTGGCGCCACGGGGCATTCTCTTCGACCGCAACGGTACGGTGCTCGCCGATAGCCGGCCATCGTTCAACCTGATGTTGATTCCCCACGAGGTGAAGGACAGGGAGCGGACACTCCACCTGGTTTCCCGGCTCCTGGGGCGCGACGAGGAGGAGCTTGCCGAGCGGGTGAAGGGGGCGCGCAAGCGCTACGGAAACCGCCCTTTTCCGCTTGTCTCCGACATGAGCCGGGAGGAACTGGCCATCGTCGAGAGCGCGAAATTATCGCTCCAGGGGCTGGTCGTCGACGTGCAGCCGGTCCGCCGTTACGTGCATGAAAGCCTCGCATCCCATCTCATCGGTTATCTGAGCGAGATCAACGCGAAGGAGCTAGGCAGGAAAGACTTCGCCGGCTACCGCCAGGGTGACTTCGTTGGCAAGTACGGTGTCGAGAAAACCTACGAGCGTTTCCTGCGCGGGCGGGACGGCGGCAAGAACGTCGAGGTGGACGTTCGTGGGAGGGAGCTTCGTGTTCTCGAGGAGATCCCGTCTACATCCGGGAACAATCTCTACCTCACCGTCGATTTTGAAACCCAAAAGGCAGCCGAGAAGGCGCTCCAGGCCAGAGAGGGCGCGGTCGTGGCCATCGACCCGCGCAACGGTGACATCCTCGCCATGGTCTCGCGCCCGACCTTTGATCCGTCGGACTTCGCGAGCGGAATCTCCACGAAAGCCTGGCGCGCCCTGACCCGCGATTCCCACCACCCGCTCAACAACCGGGTCATCCAGGGGACCTACGCCCCGGGTTCCACCTATAAGGTCTTCACCGCTTCGGCGGGTCTGGAGCGGGGGGCCGTCAGCCCGCGGACGATTTTGAACTGCCCGGGCTTCTACACGCTTGGAGGCCACACCTTCCGCTGCTGGAAGCGGGGCGGGCATGGCTCCGTCAACCTTCACAAGGCAATTGTGCAGTCCTGCGACGTCTACTTCTACAAGGTGGGCATGAAGGTCGGCGTGAACCAGCTCGCCTTCTTCTCCCGCTCCTTCGGGCTCGGGGGCCGATCTGGAATCCCCCTCACCGGCGAGAAGGGAGGCCTCATTCCAACGGCGGAGTGGAAGCAGAAACGATTCGGCCAGAAATGGATGCTTGGTGAGACGCCCTCCATCGCCATCGGACAGGGATACGACCTCTTGACGCCGCTCCAGCTCGCCCTGGCCTACGGCGCGATCGCGAACGGCGGTAAGGTTTACGAGCCGAGGGTTTTGCGAAAGGTGGTCGATTATACGGGCCGGCTCATCGAAGAGAAGAAGCCCGTGGTCAAGCGGCGCGTCGCTGTGAGCGGTGAGCATCTCGCGCTTTTGCGGAAAGGGCTCGAGGGGGTCGTGAACGAGGCCGGTGGTACAGGCCGCCGCTCCCGTCTGCCGAACATCCGTGTCGCAGGAAAGACCGGGACCGCACAGGTATCCCGGATGAACTACTCGGGACCGTCCTCCGCCGTACCTTACAAGCTCAGGGACAACGCCTGGTTCGTATCATATGCGCCTGCGGAAAATCCGGAGATCGTGGTTGCGGTCGTCGCGGAACACAGC
>CBDUXZ010000329.1:0-3227 GCA_965371325.1 uncultured bacterium
TCCGGGAAGGGGGCCGGACCGTGGGCGCCGGCGTCGTGGCGGAGATACTGAAGTAGCGCCGGGGCGGGTCCCAGGCTGGCGAAAGCCGTGCCTCGCTTTTTATCGAGGAAAATTCAATGCGCGACCTCATCACACTCGCCTGCCAGAAATGCAAGCGGCGTAACTACACCACGACCAAGAACAAGAGTCGCACCCCGGATAAGCTGGAGATGAAGAAATATTGCCGTTTCTGCCGCTCGCACACGCCGCACAAAGAGACCAAGTAGCTGCGTGGTTCAAGTCGCGTTTTGCCGTTTGAAGGCCAGTAGCTCCAATTGGTAGAGCAGCGGTCTCCAAAACCGCGGGTTGGGGGTTCGAATCCCTCCTGGCCTGCCAGTTGTTAAGTCGGGATCCGGAAATAAGTGGAGCGAATCGATGCTACCCCAGGTTGAAAAGGGTCAGCAATTTCTGAAGGAAGTGCGCTACGAAACCAAGAAGGTTACCTGGCCCACCATGAAGGAGTCCAGGGGAACCACCCTGGTCGTGATTGTCGTGGTCATCATTACTGCCGTGTTCCTGTTCAGCGTGGATTTTGTGCTCTCGAGAGTAATCGACGCGCTGATGGGCTAACGGCCACCTTGAGCGGGGGAGATGGAAGAGATCAAAAAGGAGAACGCCTCTCAAAGCGAGCCTCAATCCGAGGTCCCGGTCGAGCCATCGATCGAGAAAGCCGCAGTGGCCGATGGGCACGCTTCCGGAGAAGCGAAGGTCGCGGAGACGCCGGCTGAAACGGAGGTCGGCGACGCTGAGGAGGCCGAGCCATCGAAGCAGGAGCTTGCGCCTGAAGATGAAAATAAGCGGTGGTACATCGTCCACACCTATTCCGGTTATGAGCAGAAGGTCAAGCTGTCGCTCCAGCGACTGCTCGAGACCTACAAGAAGAGCAAAAAAGCGCGGGATAAGCGGATCGCAAGTTACTTCGGCGACATTCTCATCCCCACCGAGAACGTGGTTGAACTCGTCAAAGGCAAGCGCAAGACCACGTCGCGAAAATTTTTCCCCGGCTACATCCTCGTTCAAATGGAAGACAACGAAGAGAGCCGGCATTTCGTTCGAGAGACGCCCAAGGTCAGTGGATTCGTCGGTGGGAGCCGGGAGCCCACTCCTATCAGTGGGGAGGAATTAAACCGAATCCTCCGGCAGCAGACCGAGGGAGCGGAGCGGCCGAAGCCCAAGGTCCAGTTCGAGCACGGTGAGAACATCCGCGTGATCCACGGCCCCTTCGCCAATTTCACGGGCGTCGTGGAAGACGTGAAACCCGAGAAGGGGAAAGTAAGGGTGCTGGTGACGATCTTCGGACGGGCCACACCCGTGGAACTTTCGTTCGTCGAGGTGGAGAAAACCTAAATGGCCAAGAAGATAGTGGCTCAGATCAAGCTCCAGTGCCCCGCCGGGGCTGCGAATCCCAGTCCACCCGTTGGCCCAGCACTCGGCCAGCACGGCGTGAACATCATGGAGTTCTGCAAGCAGTTCAACGCGAAGACGCAGGGGCAGGAGGGGCTGATTATCCCGGTTGTCATCACGGTCTTCGTCGATCGGACGTTCACTTTCATCCTGAAAACGCCCCCAGCGTCGGTGCTGCTCAAGCGGGCAGCCAAGGTGGCCAAGGGATCGGGTGATCCGAAGCGGGAAAAGGTGGGGGAGGTCACGTCTGCTCAGGTTCGAGAGATCGCTGAGATCAAGCAGCGCGATCTGAACTGCTATGACATCGAGGCGGCGATGAAGATCGTGGCCGGCACGGCCCGAAGCATGGGAATTCAGGTGGAAGGCTAATCCAGTCGGGAGGGGAAACCCGTTCGTACCGACGGAGGAACACATGGCGCTACACGGCAAGAAGTACACGGAAGCAAGGAAGAGAGTAGACCGCAACAAAACTCACTCGCTGGATGAGGCCCTCGATCTGCTGGGGCAGACGCACTACGCGAAATTCGACGAAAACGTGGACCTTGCCGTGAGACTCGGAGTGGATCCGAAGCACGCGGATCAGATGGTCCGCGGCGCCATCGTACTTCCCCACGGAACGGGGAATACGGTGCGCATACTCGTCTTTGCCAAAGGGGTGAAGGAGAAGGAAGCCACCGATGAAGGCGCGGATTTTGTCGGGAGCGACGAGTACGTCAAGAAGATCCAGGACGGCTGGCTCGAATTCGACAAGGTCATCGCCACCCCTGATCTGATGGGCCAGGTGGGCAAGCTTGGAAAGATCCTCGGGCCCCGCGGCCTCATGCCCAATCCCAAGGTAGGTACCGTCACCTTCGATATTTCACGGGCCGTGAAGGAGCAGAAAGCCGGCAAGATCGAGTTCAAGGTGAACAAGGACGGAATCGTTCATGCCCCGGCGGGGAAGGTCTCCTTCCCCAAGGAGAAGCTGCGGGAGAACCTCCTTGCGATCCTCGACGTCATCATCAAGGCGAAGCCTGCTTCGAGCAAGGGCAATTATCTGAGAGGCATCGCGGTCTCGAGCACCATGGGCCCCGGCATTCCGGTGGGTACGGTGGACGTTGAGGGACTGCTGCGTAAATAAATGGCAAACCCCGCCGGGGGGAGGCCCGGATCCATAAAAACGCACCTAATAAAAGGAGGCCATCGACTGTAAGCACGCTGACCAGGATTTTTCGTCGAAGACCGTAGGTGGAGAGACGCCGCACAGCAGCCGGGTGATTTGCCGAAGAGAGGCGCGACCGGACCTGGGCAGGAGAAGCGGCTTCCCGTAATCGCCCATGGCCCTCCCGCGCAGCGCGCGGGCGGGATCGATGGGAGGCCTACCGAGGCGGAGCACGTGTCCGGCGCGGATTTCGAAGCCTGCGCCGCCTCGTCCGTCTCCTTCGGTGATAGATCCGGCAGGCAACGGTCGATGCAGTCAGGTGGAGGAAGTCGTGTTCAGCCGTGACGCAAAAGAGGCACTGGTCGAAAAGGTTCATGGGAAGCTGAAGTCCGCGCAGGCTGTTTTCCTGCTCGACTACCGCGGACTCAAGGTGGAGGAGATCAATGATCTCCGCCGGAAACTCCGTGAGGTGGGTAGCGAACTGCGGGTCGTCAAGAATACGCTCCTCAAGCGCGCCGCCGCTGGAACTCAGGCGGACGCCCTTGCGGAACACTTCAGCGGCCCCATGGCGCTGACCCTGACCGACGCCGACCCTGTCGCGCCGGCCAAGGTGCTCACGGAATTCAGCAAGGGGGTTCCGCAT
>CBDUXZ010000330.1:0-3224 GCA_965371325.1 uncultured bacterium
GCCGCTCCACCACTTCCGGGAAGCTCTGCCCCTCAATGCGCATGAGAAACGTGAAGACGTTTCCGCCGACACCGCAGCCAAAGCAATGGAAGGTCTGCCGCTCGGGGCTTACGTTGAAGCTCGGGGTTTTCTCCGAATGAAAGGGGCAGAGCCCGAGGAAATTGCTCCCCGATCGTTTGAGCGAGACGTGGGAGGAGACGACCTGCCTGATGTCTGTCCGATCCCGGATGAGGTCAATGGTCTCGTCGGGAATGCGTCCGCCCACGATACTCCTCCATGGTGCTCATGCGCGTGAAACGAACCTGCTTTGCTTCAGGTAGAACCGGAGATGTGATTTCGACTTTCCGGCAATGCCCACCCGCTTTGTCCTCGCAATTGCAGCACGCCGTTCATAGGGCGCGCAAATGAAAAGCTCGCGACCGGCGAGCGAGAGGCCGTTGTGCTTAGGTCCGATCGCCAGGGCCGCGGTGAGCCGTCCCGGCCCGTTCGTGAGATCCCGCTCGCGCGCCACCTTGCGCCGCCGCCGCATCTGCTCGAAGCCGGCCACGGGTTCGAGCGCCCTTATCAGCACCGCCGCGGGATCGTCCTTCTCGCCGCAGACGGCGTTCAGCATCTGATGATTGCCATAAACGAAATACACATACGCGCGACCGGCTGCCCCGAACATCGGCGCGTTTCGCGTCGTGGGCCCCCGGTAAGCGTGACTGGCGGGGTCGGCGCTTCCGTAATAAGCCTCGTTCTCTACGATGATCCCCGCGGTTACACCGTTCCGTTCGCGGCGGACCAGGATGGCGCCCAGAAGATCCCTCGCCACTTCGGCGCAGTCCCGGCGGTAGAACGCCGCCGGAAGCCTGTGGCCGAAAAGAAAAGAGGGCAGGGATCGCCCAGGGACGCGAGAGCTGGTCATCGAACGATGCTTCCCGCCCGCGGTGTGGATGGGCCAGAGGGTTTTTTGGATGGGCCGGACCTTCGTGATCACTTCGGTCCGTGGAGTGTGTATCGGGAGAGTGCCGCCACGTTTGGGTGTCGCGAAGCGAGCGCTTTCCGATTTGGGCGCCCCAAGCGGACCGAGGGGCCGGAGTTTTGCCGGTGGCCAGGTTAACCCTGCGCCCGGCGCGCCTTCTTGAGGGCTCTCTTGTGCGCTGCGATCGCCTTCCGCTTGCGCCTGACGCTGGGCTTCTCGTAGTGTTGCCGCTTCCGGATTTCCGAGAGAATGCCCGCCTTCTCGCACGCCTTCTTGAACCGCTTCATGGCGAACTCGAAGGGCTCGTTCTCCTTGACCTTAATTCCCGGCATTCAAACTTCGCCTCCCCTCTCTATTACGATTGAGTCACGTCGATGCGCCGCCGCCGTGGGCAGCCAAACCTCGCAGTATATCCCCGAATCGACGGCTGTCAACGGGAAGCGCTTTGGTTCCGCCCCCTTAGCGCGTTTGGCGAAGACGAACCATCCGGCGCCGGCCCCTGTTCAGGGGCGCATCGGCACGCCCTTGGCGGAGAGGTACGCCTTGGCCTCATGGACGGTGTGCTGCCCGAAGTGAAAGATGCTCGCGGCGAGCGCCGCGCTGGCGCCCCCGGCCGTGAGTCCCTCATAGATATGTTCGAGGGTGCCCACACCGCCCGACGCGATCACGGGAATGCCGACCGCATCGCTCACCTTCCGCGTGAGCGCGATGTCGTAGCCTTTCTGTGTTCCGTCTGCATCCATGCTGGTGAGGAGTATCTCGCCGGCGCCGGCCCGCGCCATGCGCCGCGCCCATTCGAGGGTGTCGATGCCCGTCGGCCGCCGCCCCCCATGGGTGTAGACCTCCCATCGGGGCTCGGTTGACGCCTCCACGCGCTTCGCGTCGATCGCCACCACGATACACTGGCTCCCGAACCGTCCCGACGCGCGAACGACGAAGTCGGGATCGCGGACCGCGGTGGTGTTGATCGACACCTTGTCGGCGCCCGCTCGGAGCAGCGCCCGGATGTCGTCCAGCTCACGTATGCCACCCCCGACGGTGACCGGCATGAAAACGCCATCCGCGGTCCGGGCGACCACGTCAATCATGATGTCCCGGCTCTCGTGGGAAGCGTTGATGTCGAGAAAGGTCAGCTCGTCAGCGCCCGCTGCATCGTAGGCGAGGGCGGCTTCGACCGGATCGCCCGCGTCGCGGAGGTTCACGAAGTTGACCCCCTTGACCACGCGGCCGTCCTTCACGTCCAGACATGGAATGATGCGTCGAGCGAGCACGAAAAACCCTCCGTCACTCTTTTTGCGGCACCCCGGGATCGGCGCGCTTCTCGGGAGCTTGCGCCGCCGCGAGGACCTCAATCCCCTCGGGAAGGTTGACCGCGCCCGTGTAGAGCGCGCGTCCGACGATGACTCCCGCGACGCCCGCGTCTGCAACTTCGGCAACGCGGCGCAAATCCTCGAGGCTCCCAATTCCACCCGACGCGATGACGGGCGTCTGCAGACCGAGCGCCAGCGCCTCGGTCGCCTGAACGTTCGGGCCCCGAAGGGTACCGTCGACCTCGATATCCGTATAGATGATTGTCGGGAGTCCCATCCCGTCGAACCGCCGCGCCACCTCGAGCGCCGTTTCCGCGCTCGTCTCCTTCCAGCCCCGGATCGCCACGCGGCCGTCCCGGGCATCGAGTCCGAGCGCAATTTTTCCGGGAAAGCGCGCGGCGGCACGCGACAGCAGATCCGGATCAGCGAGCGCGGCCGTTCCCATCACAACCCGGGCCGCCCCCAGATCCAGGAGACGTTCGGCGGACGCGAGGGTCCGAACCCCGCCGCCGATCTGCACGGGAATTTTCACCGCAGCCAGGATCCGTTTGATCGCGGGGAGGTTTCGCGCCTCGCCGTCCACCGCACCGTCAAGATCGACCACGTGAAGCCAGGACGCGCCCTCCTCCTCCCATCGCCTGGCCGGGTTCTCCGGATTCTCGTCGTAGCGGGTCTCCCGCGCCATGTCCCCCTGAACGAGCCGGACAGCCGCACCCGCCTTGATGTCGACCGCCGGATAGAGGATCACGACGTCTTCTCCGCCGGTTCGGGGAACCGCTCGATAATCTGCTCAACCGCCCAGCTCGCAAGTTCGCTCGCGGTCAGGAACTTCGCGCCTCTCTGAACGATCAGCCCCAGACTTCCAACGTTATCCGAAAGAGGCGACTGCGATTCTTTGTAATCCGCTTCCCAGAGCAACTCTCCGCTCCTGCCGTCCAGCAGATGAATAT
>CBDUXZ010000331.1:0-3223 GCA_965371325.1 uncultured bacterium
CGGCCAGGGGAACTCCCCCCGCGCCGGACCCATGAGAGCGCCCGGCCCGAGCGGACAGCGGCTGCCGAGTCCCTCCCGGCGAAATCCCGCAACACTCACCGCAGGGGCCTACTGGAATCCACAGCGCTCGTACATGTTCCGCGCGATCCGGTGATCGACCAGCACGTGAAGGTGCGCGTGCCGTCGCCGACCCAGCGCCGCGCCGAGGGATCATTCTTCCAGGCACGAAGAGAAGGAAGGTCCCGCCTCTCGAACGCCCGAAAGCGAAGATCTGTCTTACAGGCTCTCCTCATGATCACCTTCCGGGCGCGTCGTCCTCGAAAGACGAACGCACAATTTCTGACCGTGGTAGTCGATATAGGCGGGAAACCCGTCCGGATCACATGCGCGAATTTCGTTGACGAGTTCCAGCAATGGTCGAGAGGAATCGATCCGTGAGTCTTCCGGCCTGCGCTTTCTTGGGTAACTCGTGGCGTCATCCTCTCTCTGTGGACGAAATCGGAGATTACCGGCGCGAACGAGATCCAGCGCCTCTCTGATGGCAACCGGCTCCATCTCCAGCGTCTTGGCCTTGAGGGAGCGATACGTGTCGAAAGGAGCCAACGGAAACACCCGTTGATGCAAGATCGGTCCGGTATCCATACCCTCGTCAATCTTATGGATCGTGACCCCACTCTCTTGCTCTCCATTGGCTAATACGTAGTACCAGGGATTCGGCCCTCGATACTTTGGCAAAAGCGTTGGATGAGAATTCAACAGGAGCCAGGGGCCGTTTACGATTTCGGGGCCGAACAGATACGGCCAGCCCACACTCAGCACCAGGTCCGGGTGACGCGTTTCAAGGAGTGATCGTACGGACTTCCGACTTGCCTCAAGCAATTCGCAACCGGCGCTTCTCAATCTTTTTCCGAGTGGTTCCTTGCGTAGACCGGCCGGCACGATGATCGCATCAAGCTGCAGTCCGGCCTCGACGATCACCGTCGCCACTTTGTCGCGGTTTTCGGATCCCAACAGCAGAAGTGCCTTCATCCGCGAATAACCTCCGGCTTATCGAATCCCGTGAGGGCCCATCGTGACATGAGTTGCTCAGCTGAGGCTATCGTCTCCCCCTTCGTGCCGATTTCGGCAGGTGATAGAACTGAGACTGTCCACATTATCGTAAGGTGTTCCTTCATGGAAGCTTCTCGAGCCGGAAAACGGTCGAGACCGAGAGCAGCCGTCCGACTCGCCGTATCGAAAGTGGCGCTTGAGCCGCAGCAACGCCCCGTCTGAAACCTGCTCTCCCGTCTCCCGCAGAATGTCGGTCACGCGCTGATCCACGCGCCTCTCGGCGTGGAGCGACAAGCCCGAACACAAGGGAGGCAACCGAACGCCTCGACCCGGGGATACGCATCTCCTATAATGCCACGCCATCATGGGAAGTGCACCATCAACAGTCCTTTACATTCTTAACGGTTCGTCCATGGGCGGGGCCAACCGCAGCCTCTCCGTCCTTCTGGCGGGCCTCGATCGATCTCGCTTCCGTCCGCTCGCGCTGCTACCGACACGTGGTCCGTTTGTCGAGAGGCTGCGGCAGCTGGAAGTCCCGGCCCGTTTCATGACGCTCCCCTGGCTCGGACGATACAACGCGCAGCTCTCCGGGCACTTGAAGAGGGCCGTCCGAAACACGCGTAACATGCACCGAATCCGCCGCCTGATGAAAGAGCAGAAGGTCCGGCTGGTTCACACGAACACGATCTTTCCGCTTGGAGGCGCCCTCGCTGCCAAGATCTCCTCCCTGCCGCATGTATGGCACTTGCGCGAGGGGCTGGACACACCGCAGTACAACCTGCGCTTCGGCCGCGCCGCGAGCCGCTTTCTCATCGCCGCGCTATCGGATCGCATGATCTGTATCAGCGATTACGTCCGGCGCACCTCCGTGCCGCCGAAGGCTGCCAGCCGTGCCGTGGTCATCCCCAACGCGCTTGAAGAGATCCCGCCTCTCCATATACGCGGATCACCCACATCCCCGGTCGTGGGCGCTGTGGGCCTCATCGGATCCAAGAAGCGCACCCGGCTTTTCGTGGAGGCGGCGGCTTCGATAGCCCGAGCCTTTCCCGAGGCCCGCTTCATCGTCGTCGGAGAGCCCACGGCGGGCGAGGAATCACTTCTAGAAGCCTGCCGGGCGCGTGTCTCCGAGCTGGGTTTGGAAAAACGCTTCGAATGGACGGGCTTCTTGCCCGATCCCCGGCCCTTGTATGATCGCATGGATCTGCTGCTTCATCCCGGGGTTCACGAAGCCTTCGGCCGGGTTCTCATCGAGGCCATGGCGCGTGGGATTCCGGTTGTCTCCGTGGATTCGGGTGCCGTTCCGGAAGTGGTCGAAAACAACCTGTCCGGTCTGATCGTACCGGCTGATGACCTCGAACGGTTCGCCGCTGCCGCCGTCAAGTGCCTGTCGGACGCGGAGCTATACGCTGCCCTCGCCCGCGGCGCCCGCAGCAGGACAGTCGGGCGTTTTCAGGCCGCCGAACATGTTCATCGCGTCGAGGAGGTCTACGAGGATCTCCTGAAAGAGGAAGGCCGCTGGAGCCAGGGGACGATGCCCGGAAGCCCGTCCTCGGGGTCCTTGAAATAAATTGGTCTTCACCCGGTTTGACGCACGCCCAGTTACGCTGGCAAGCTCGCCAGCGGGAGGTGTGTCATGGGGAGGCAGCGGATCCTCCTGATGACCCGATTGTGCCAGAATTCTCTAGGTTCAGAGTGTCTACAAGGAGGTCTTCGACCATCGCCTCGCATCAAGATCCGTTCCGCTCTCGAACTTCGATACAAGTGAAGAAGAGCGGGCACTCCTTTCTTGCGACTTTGATTCTTCTGCTAGTCTCGGTTTCTGTGACGCTCCTTCTCACCGAGATGGCGTTTCGGATATTTCTTCCGCAACAGCTCATCGAATTGAGACCCGATATCTGGATTCCCGAACAGGGTATCGGTTGGAGACACGCTTCGAATGTGGACACAATCGTCAACGTTGGAGAGGGAAATATAAGGTTCAAGACCGATGCCGACGGATACCGCATCGGAGAGTCGCACCGGCTCGAGTCTAGCCGCCGGATCCTGGCCGTTGGAGATAGCTTTCTTGCGGCCCTGCAGGTCGAATACGAAAACACGCTGACCGCCCGGCTGGAAGAAGGTATTTCCAAGATGCTTGACGAGCCCATCGCCGTCGTGGATGCCGCAGTCGGTG
>CBDUXZ010000332.1:0-3219 GCA_965371325.1 uncultured bacterium
CATGACCCCATCCTCTCAAGCAATGGAGCCTCCGGCAATCCCGGGGCGGTTCAGGGACGATGATAGAGGGAGAGATGGCCTGTCGGAGGGAGGGTCGGGGTTCGGGCAGAAGGGCGGCGGACGGGGCGCCCCCTCAGCGCGGCGAGAGGATGAGAACCGGGATGTCGCGATCGGTCAGCGATTGATAGGTCGCGTAGGAGGGATAGATCTCGACCAGTCGCGGCCAGAGGCGCGCCTTCTCCTCGGCGCTTGCCTGGTGTGCGGCCATGGGAATCTTCCGGCTGCCGATCTCCACTTCCACTTCGGGGTTGGCCTGCAGGTTCAGGTACCAGAGCGGGTGGTGGGGCATGCCCCCCTTCGAAGCCGCGAGGACGACGTTCTCGCCGTCCTGCAGGTAAAGGAGCGGCGTCGTGCGGGGCTGTCCCGACTTTCGTCCGATGGTGGTGAGCAGGAGCGCCTCGGCCTTCCCCCGCCCCAGGATGCGGAACTTCCGATTTCCGCCCGTGAGGCGGTAGATCCAGCGATCGATCGGGCTGAGGAGGCGCGCGCCCAGGTTGACGATCTTCTCGTCGCGCGCGGTCGACTTTCTGACGGGAGATGGGCTCATGACGATTGCTCTCGTCTGGCTACATTTCAGATGGGGGTGCTGGGGCAAAGCGTATGTCATTGCGAGGAGGGCCGGAGGTTGCCCGTCGCGCCCTCTCCTCGCAATGACACGCAGATGCCTTTTCAGGCAACTCGCTCGATGATGGTGGCGATGCCCTGGCCGCCGCCGATGCACATGGTCTCGAGACCAACCGTCCAGTCGTTGTCGATCATCTCGCTGACGAGGGTCGCCATGATGCGCGCGCCCGTCGCGCCGAGGGGATGGCCTATCGAGCAGCCGCCGCCGCGGGGATTGATCTTCTCCCTCGGGAAACCGCCCTCCTGGATAACGGCCAGGTTCTGGACGGCGAAGGCCTCGTTGAGCTCGATGACGTCGATGTCCTTGAAGGTCATCCCCGCGCGCCTGAAGACCTTCTGCACGGCGGGCACCGGGCCGATTCCCATGATCGCCGGGTCGCAGCCGGCCACCGCCATCGCCTTGATGCGGAAGTAGGGGCTGATGCCGAGCGCCTTGGCCCGATCCTCGCTCATGAGAACACACGCCGCCGCGGCGTCGTTCAGCGGGCTCGAATTGCCCGCCGTCACCGACCCCCCCTCCTTGAAGACGGGCTGGAGCGTAGCGAGCTTCTCGACCGTCGTGCCGGGCCGAACCGTCTCATCCACCGTGACGATTTTCTTCTGCCCCTCGATCTCGACCTCGATGGGAACGATCTCGCGCTTGAAGAGGCCATCCGCGATCGCCTTCGACGCCTTCTCGTGGCTCCAGGCCGCGTACTCGTCCTGCGCCTCCCGCGAGATGGTGTACTTGTCGGCGAGGTTCTCGGCGGTCATTCCCATGGGGATGTAGGCCTCCGGATAATCACCGGTGGCGAACTTGGGATTGAAACTCGGACTGAAGCCGCCCATGGGCACGGCGGTCATGTGCTCCATGCCCGCCGCCACCTGGACCTCGCCGTTCCCGGTCATGATGGCCTGCGCAGCCATGTTGATGGTCTGAAGGCTCGATCCGCAGAAGCGGTTCACGGTGGTCCCCGCGACGGAGAGCGGAAGCTTGGCAAGCAGGGAGACGATACGCGCCACGTTCATCCCCTGGTCTCCCTCGGGCATGGCGCAACCCATGATGACGTCTTCGATCTCTTTCGGGTCCAGCCCCTTCACGCGGGAGACCGCCTCCCTCACCACGACGGCGGCCATGTCATCGATGCGCGTGGTGATGAAGCTGCCTTTTTTCGCCTTTCCGACGGCCGATCGGACGGCGCTGACAACGACTGCGTTAGGCATCGGAATGCCTCCTTTCAAATATGCAGACTCTCTACGATGTGGATGGTGTCACGATATATGAGTGACGAAGACGGGGCAAGGGTAGCACAAAGGCGGCCGGGCCTTCTACCTGCGCGCCCTGTCATTGCGAGGAGCGGCAGCGACGAAGCAATCCCCTGATTGAAAGGAGCCCTTTTGCGAGGGGGATTGCCACGTCGGGCCTTCGGCCCTCCTCGCAATGACAGCATGCGGAACCGGGACACTCCCTCGTCAGCGCAAGAAGCGGCCTGCCCGTTATGACGGACTAAACGTTGGGGTTTGTGGAGGTGATGTTTTTCAGGATGTTCTCGAGGAACTGATCTTCGGTGATCCTGAACTTTCTCTTGAAATCGTGCTTCTTGTCGAGAGAGTTGAACATGCGCCGAACGAGCGCATCGAACGTCTCGACCACGCCCTCCGCCCGGATGGCGACTGCGGGGAAGATCGGAATATCCGTGTCGGCCCAGCTCTTCTTTACCTCCTCCATCTCCTTGATCTCATCCAGATCGCGCTTGTTGAACTGGACGACGAGCGGAATGCCGGCAAAATCGATCCCGTTCGACTGCAGGTTCTTCTCGAGATCCTTGAAGCTGTAGGCATTGGCCACCGCCTGGGATTTCTGGCTGTCGGCGATGAACGCAACGGCATCGGCGCCGGCCAGAACCGCCTTCCTTGTAGAGCGGTGCATGACCTGCCCGGGAACGGTGAAGAGCTTCAGCTTGATTTTGAATCCGGCGTCGGTAATGAACTGGACGGGGAGAAAATCAAAATAGAGGGTGCGGTCGTCTTTGGTGTCCAGCGAGATCATCTTGCCGCAAGCGGAATTCTCGATGCGGGCGTGAAGTTGCTGAAGGTTGGTGGTCTTCCCCGAAAGCGCGGGACCGTAATAGACGATCTTGAGAATGATCTCCTTGTTCGCAACGTTGAATTGCACCATCAGAGAATCCCGGGGCCTGGGGCCCGGCGCGTTCCACTGCGCCCGGCGCCGGACTGATTCCAAATGAAGAGGCGCGCCATCTCACCCGCGGGAAACCCCCGGCGGACAACGGGCGGCCTGGCGTCGGGGCCTGCGGTCCGCGGGAGTCAGCCTTTCAGGCGCTCCTTCAGGATCCCCTCCACCACGCTGTATGGATCGGCCTCTTTCCCCGTAAGTTGAGCGATAATTTTGTCGAGGCGGCCCTCCCGCTGGAGATCCTCTAGGACCCGCTCTGAGAGGCTCTCCCGCAGAATTTCCAGAAATTCCCGTTTGAGGCGCTCCTCACGGCGCTTTCCGAGGGCCTCCCCGCCGCCGAGCCAGACCCTGTGGCCGTCGAC
>CBDUXZ010000333.1:0-3211 GCA_965371325.1 uncultured bacterium
CAGCGCACAAGGAAGAAGGCGCTCTAGTTAACGTGGGGCCAACGGGGGTAACATTTCTCACTCAACTCGAAGACAGAAGAAGATTCTGATAGATGGGAACAGTGAGCATCTCCTTGCCGTAATCAGTTCTGCCCAGGTTTGTAACGTGTTTGGCATGCCGGCATGCGTCGTCATAACCCAGCGCGTGAAGTCGGGGGATACAGTCTCATGAAAAGCTACCGCGAAGAGCTCTGGTTCGACGTTCCGGGGCGGCGTGCTTTTATCAACATTACGCCGCAGGTTGCGCAATGTCTGGACAAAAGCGGCGTCAAGGAAGGACTTGCACTTGTAAACGCGATGCACATCACGGCTTCTGTTTTCATCAACGATGATGAGCAGGGCTTGCATCACGATTACGAGCAGTGGCTGGAGGGGCTGGCGCCTCATGAGCCAATCAGCCGGTATCGTCACAACCGTACCGGGGAAGATAACGGTGACGCGCATTTGAAGAGACAGGTCATGGGGCGGGAAGTGGTGGTAGCGGTGACAGAGGGGCAGTTGGACTTTGGTCCGTGGGAGCAGATATTCTACGGTGAGTTTGACGGGGGGCGCAGAAAGCGGGTGCTGGTCAAGATCCTGGGCGAGTAAACACGCTTGCTCGCATTCTGGAAAACCCGATTCTTTCGGAATCCTTAAACAGGGGAGGGAGCGTCATGGCCGTACGTAAAGTCAGCTACGTGCACCTCAAGGTTCCAAATCGCGCAGGTCAAGCGGCGAATGTGCTCAGCGCGCTGCAAGCGGGAGGGGTCAACCTGAGCGCTATTACTGCTTTCCCGGACAAGGGTGGGAAGACCCAGGTCGATCTGATCTCCCAGGATCTGGCGGGTGTGCGCCGCGTTGCGAAAAAGCAGGGCTGGCGGGTCAGCAAGGCGAAGAAGGGTTTTCTCATTCAGGGCAAGGATCGCATGGGGGCTGTCTGTCGCCATGCCGGGAAGCTGGCGCGCAAGAGCATCAATATTACGGCGCTGAACGCAGCGGCGGCCGGGAAGGGCCAGTTCGGTATGATGCTCTGGGTGAAGCCCAAGGACCACGCCCGCGCGGCGCGCGCCCTGGGGGCGCTGTAGGCGCCGAGGGGAGGCCTCTCCACTAGGTTTCCGTGTAGCGTTTGGCGAGCGTCTCTATAGTTTCCGAGAATTCACGCACCGTCCGTTCGATGATTTCGGCGACGGGTTCCACCGCGTTAATGCGGCCTGCTACCTGGCCCGTAAGGGCCACCCCGGCCTCCAGTTCACCCCCGAAGTAGACCTGCTGAACGCCTTGGGCCAGCTCCATCATCGGATTGCCTTCACCCCGCTCGAGACGCTCTGTGCGCTCCGTACGCAGCGCCCGGAGCGCAGGTCCCACTTCGGAGCGCAGGAAGACGGTGCCGGTTTCGGGCGCCTCGACGATGGCGCGTTTCCACCCCTCATGAACGGGCGCCTCGGCCGCGGAAACCATACGCGTGCCCATCTGAACGCCCTCGGCGCCCAGGGCGAATGCGGCCGCCATCGAGACGCCGTCGCAGATGCCGCCCGCCGCGATGATCGGAACCTCTACCTGCGAGCGAATAAGTGGCAGGAGCACCAGGGTCGAGACGGGCCGGGGGCTCTTGAAGCCGCCCCCTTCTCCCCCCTCCACCACGAGCCCGTCGACACCGGCGTCCACGGCCTTCAGGGCAGTGCGCAGGGTGGGGACAACGTGGAAAACCATGAGCCCCGCCTCTTTCAGTTGCCGCGTGTACTTCGTCGGATCGCCGGCCGAAGTGGTGACGAATCGCACCCCCTGTTCGATCACGAAGTCGACGATGTTGGGATCGCGCACGAAAGCCTGGGCGATATTCACGCCGAAGGGCCGCGCCGTCAGCTCGCGCATGCGGCGTATCTCCTCGCGAATGGCCTCTAGCTCCCCTGAGGAGGTCTCTATGATGCCCAGGGCGCCGGCTTCCGAAACGGCCGAGGCGAGCCGCGATCGCGCGATCCAGCCCATTGGAGCCTGCACGATCGGAATATCGACCCCGAGCATCCGTGTCACGCGGTTGTCAAATCGCATGAGTCCTCCCCGAAAGATAAACAGAGATAATTGGAACGACGTCGCCGGAAACCAAACCAGGCTTCATCGCTACGTCAAACCTGAAGGGAAGCTATTGTAGCGAATTTCAGCGCGGGGCAGGGGATGAATCAAGAACCCGTTCTTCCTGCGAAGCGGCGAGTCTATTTGTAGGATCTCGGCTAAATCGTCAGGGGCGGAACTATCATCCGTGGGCCGGATGCCGGTATGACCGGATCCGGTAGAGGAGGTGGCAAAATGACGGGCCCGCCGAGAAAAGTCCGGCGGCAATCATTATCAGGCCTTCTTCCGCCGGCCTCTGAAGCCCAGGACAAGGGCGCCCGCGCCCAGCAAAAGGAGGCTTGCTGGTTCCGGTGCGCCCACCGAAGCGGCGGCGGCGTCATTGAAGTAGAGGTCGTCGATGTACTCGACGAGAAACACGTCGGATCCGTTCCCGAATCGGAGGGCGACGCTTGTAACCGACAGGTCGCTGTTGAATCCGATGAATTGATCGGCGAAATCGTTCATGTTCGCCGTCACCGAGATCGTACCCAGAAGCCCGCTCGCCCCGAAAATGTCGAGATTGGCGTCGAATCCCGCCGAGCAGCAGGTGCTGTCATTCCCTAACCAAAGCCCAACCGCGGAGGCCGGCTGTGCGAAATCTATCGTGATTGTGGCGGGGGCCGTGATCGACCCCAATCCGGAAACACCTGAAGGGGTTATCCAGCTGGCAACGAACGCGCCCATGAGCGCCACGCCTCCCGGAGCGGAGTAGGCAGCGCCAGGTTCTAAGGTAGCGTCTTCAAAGTCTTCCACGGTGAACGTTCCACCGGTCAGATCGGCGGGATCGAACACCTGAATGATGGTGGCGCTTGAGTCCTGCGTAAAAACAAAACAGGACGCGACGACCATTGCGAGTACTAATTTCTTCATTGGACAATCTCTCATCGCAATAGACGGGGTGAATTCCCCCCCGTTGCTCTTCATAAGCCATGGTCCACGCTCATGAGATTCTTGACGAATAAATCGCGAGTAAGGCGCTGAGAACAGTGACAAAAATTGTCAGCCGTTTACGTGTTTCCGTACACGACGCGTAAGCTTCCCCGTCAAGTAGACAATTCAGAAGTAGAGTTTTCCAGCGCCTCCA
>CBDUXZ010000334.1:0-3210 GCA_965371325.1 uncultured bacterium
TGTCCCGCCAGCCGACGCCGGTCCTCGTCGTCAGCGGTCGGAACGAGGGGGAGAACGTTTTCAAGGCGCTCGAGCTCGGCGCCGTCGACTTCGTGTCGAAGCCGACGCGAACGATATCCAACGAACTGGAGAACATCGGCCAGGAGTTGCTGAGCAAGGTTCTTTCGATGAAGCAGCTCAGGCTTGAAAACGCACAGCACCAGTTCGACTTTGTGGCAAATCGCCCGGCGGTCGGGGTGCGGGACGGGGGGGAGGCGAAGGAGAGTCTCCTTGGGGAGCCTCGTTGGCAGCCCGGCGTCTTCAAGCTGATAGCAATCGGCTCCTCGACGGGAGGGCCGGGCGCCCTGACTTCCATCCTTTCATCTGTTCCGCGGGATCTGCCGGCTGCGATCCTGGTGGCCCAGCACATGCCCCAGGGTTTCACGCGGCCCTTTGCCGACCGGCTGAACAGGTTCGCCGATCTGGACGTGCGGGAGGCGAGGGATCAGGAAGTCGTCACAGCCGGCCGTGTTTTTATCGCCCCCGGTGGCATGAATATGACGGTCAAACGCCGTGGGACTGAGGTCGTCACCGTTTTGACCAAAAAGAATGAAGCGGACCGTTACGTTCCTTCGGTCAACGCCCTGCTGCAGTCAGCGGCGTTGACCTATGGCCCCGACTGCATCGCCGTGATCCTGACAGGCATGGGAGACGACGGTATGGAGGGGGTGCGCGAGGTAAAGAAGCGGAACGGTATCGCCATCGCGGAGTCCGCGGAGACCAGCGTCATTTTCGGGATGCCGAAAAAGGTCATCTCGACTGGAATGGTCGATAGCGTGCTCCCGCTCTGGAAAATAAGTGACACGCTAACCGGGTTTTTCAAGCCGCGCATTGAGTTCCGGCCGTCGGGATCTTAGGGGAGAAGATGAGCACGCCCAAGCGGTTCGAGGGGAAACAGGGCACTTTCGAGAGGTCCGAGGAGTTCCTCCAGATCTTCAAGAAGGGCGCTGAGTTTACGCAGGAGCTTCTCCGCGAGAACGAGCGTCTGCGCTTCCGCACCCTCGAGATGGAAGAGTCTCTCCGTGCCGCCGAGAGCGGCAGCGGCACCCCGAACGACAGCAGGCTTCTCTCTCGCATCGAGGACCTGGAGAAGGAGAAACAGGATCTCGTCAGGAAGTTCAAGGATGTAGAGAATGAGAACAAGGAGTTCGCCACCCGCTACGTCGAGATCGAGGAGGAGAATAACAATCTGGCGAATCTCTATGTGGCGAGTTATCAGCTCCACTCCACGCTTGATTTCCAGGAAGTGCTTCAGATCATCGTCGAGATCATTATCAACCTTATCGGCGCCGAAGTGTTCGGGGTACTGCTCCTCGATGAGAAGACCAACGAAATGAAACCCTTTGTGACCGAGGGGATTGAGAAAAGCGCGATTAAGCCCGTCCGTCCGGGAGAAGGGAAAATCGGCTGGGTGGCGCAGGGGGGAGGAAGTTACTTCGCCGAGACGGTTTCCGATGTGGAGACGATCGATCCGGCGGAGCCAGTCGTGTGCATCCCGCTTTGCATCAAGGAGCACGTGATAGGGGTCATCGTGATCTACAAGCTGCTCCAGCAAAAAACCAAGTTCACGGAGTTGGATCACGAACTGTTCACCCTGCTTGCGGGACACGCCGCGACGGCAACGTTTGCTTCAAAGCTCTATTCGGAATCAGAGAGAAAATTAACGACCATTCAGGGGTTCATCGAACTCCTGACGAAGTGAGGAAAGGCAGAGAGCCCGGTAGATCGGGGATGCTCTGCCGAGACCTGGGAGGCAAGCGCGAAATGCGGTACAAGGTTCTGATCGTCGAGGACTCGCCGACCATGCGCCAGGTGCTCGCGTTCGCCCTGAAGCGTCTTCGCGGCGTGGAGATCGTGGAAGCCCAGGATGGTGTCGACGGGTTGAAAAAGATATCCCAGGATATCTTCGATCTGGCGCTAATTGATATCAATATGCCACTCATGGATGGACTCAAACTCGTAAAGCTCATCCGCAGCGACCCCCGGTGCAAGGACGTGCCGATTGCCATGATCACCACCGAATCCGGACGCGAAGATCGCGAACGCGCCCTCAATCTCGGGGCGAACGAGTATCTCACCAAGCCAGTGGAGCAGCGCGACGTCCTGCGCGTGGCCCGCAACCTTCTCAAGCTCGACTGATCCCGGGCGGCCACACGGCCTCGGCGAACACGTGCGGAGGGTTGTGGCACAATCTTTTTGCGAAAGCGCCAGCCGACCCACCTTCAGCTTGAAATAGCCCCCCCAGCGTGCTACCTACAGACCGTCAAATTCCCTCGGTAGCCGTGCGCTTGCAAACCGCCGCTTGACCCGGCTGGACTTCCCGGCTTGCGCGCAGCGCCCGATCGAAACCTCCCGCCGGCAGCCGTCGCCCACAGAGCCCTCCGTAGCAATGAGATCCGACCGGGGACGGGGGGCGACGACCGGCCCCAGGCCCTTCGGGGTGATCAGGGTTTTGCGCCAGGGGTGAGCAGTGGAAGAGCGTTACGAACCAGCGCGTATCGAGGCGAAGTGGCAGGCCGTCTGGGAAGAGAGCCGCTTGTTCGCCGCCGGTACCGACCCCGAGAAGCCCAAGTACTATCTCCTCGAGATGTTCCCCTACCCCTCGGGCCGCATCCACATGGGGCACGTGCGGGTCTACACCATCGGTGACACCATCGGCCGCTCCCTTCTGATGAAGGGGAAGCGCGTTCTTCATCCGATGGGGTGGGACGCCTTCGGCCTGCCCGCCGAGAACGCTGCAATCCAGAACAAGACGCATCCCGCCAATTGGACCCGGGACAACATTGCCTACATGCGTGGGCAGCTGAAACGAATGGGGCTCTCCTACGACTGGTCGCTGGAGTTCGCCACTTGCGATCCCGACTACTATCGCTGGGAACAATGGGTCTTCCTCCGAATGCTCGAGCGCGGCCTGGCATACAAGTCGGACGCCTACGTGAACTGGTGCGACACCTGCCGGACGGTGCTTGCGAACGAGCAGGTGGAGGGAGGTCTCTGCTGGCGTTGCGAAACTCCGGTGGTGCAGAAGCGTCTCTCCCAGTGGTTTCTCCGTGTAACGGCCTATGCCGAGGAGCTGCTCTCCGAGTGCGACAGGCTGACCGGCTGGCCGGAACGCGTCCTCACGATGCAGCGCAACTGGATAGGGAAGAGCGAAGGGGCCGAGATCGATTT
>CBDUXZ010000335.1:0-3208 GCA_965371325.1 uncultured bacterium
GCGAGGGCCTGAAGGGCGAGTGTCGACTTGCCGATCCCGGGCTCCCCTCCCAGAAGCACGACCGAGCCGGGGACGAAGCCCCCGCCGAGCACGCGGTCGAGTTCCGCAATGCCGGTCGCAAGCCGCGCATCCTCTTCGTAGCGGACGGCCGAGAGCGCCATGGCCCGCTCCCCGGAGCCGCGCGCTGAAGGGGCCTTCACACCCGACTGGGGCGCCCTCTCCTCGAGGAGCGTGTTCCACTCGGCGCATTCCGGACAGCGGCCCAGCCACCGCGGGACCTGGTGACCGCAACTCTGGCAAACGAAAACGGAGCGCGTCCTGGCCATGGGCCTTCTCCTGATCGAGGGGCGGCGGGCGTCTCTCTCCCTGTCTCTCCAGCAGGCCCGCGTGACAGTGGCCCGGCAACGAGAGAGCCCCGACCATACGAAGCGTCAGGGCTCAGCGCAAATCTCAATCCGGCGCCCCGGGAAGGGCGTTCGCTTCTTTAGTAAAGAAACGCGGCCGAAAGTGTCAAATTTGTCGCGCCATGACCCCGAACGGTTGTAAACCCTCCCGCACCGTATCTGGTAGCATGGGCTCTTCGACCCCCCGGGAAGAGGAGGCATCACAATGCCCACTGCGCACGTAAACGGTGTGGATATTTTCTACCAGGACGCGGGAGAGGGCTTCCCCGTCATCTTCGGCCACAGCCTCGTTTGGGATCACGAGATGTTCGTTCATCAGGTGGAAGCCCTTTCGAAAAGCTACCGGTGCATCAATGTCGACTACCGCAACCACGGTAAGAGCGGAGCTATCAACAAGCCGTGGAGCATCTACGATTACGTCGAGGACAACATCGCCCTGGCCGCGCATCTCGGCATCAAACAGGCGCACTGGGTCGGCCTCTCCCAGGGCGGCATGATGGCGATGCGCCTCGCGCTCCAGCGCCCTGACCTCGTAAAGTCGCTCGTCATTCTCGACTCGAGCGCCGGTCCCGAAGAGGAAGAGAAACGGTCCCAGTACGAAATGATGGCGAACATGGCCGCCGAACAGGGGCCGGAGACCGTGGTCGAAGGCATTTTGCCGATCTTCTTCGCGGAGGATTTCAACAGAGACTACCCCGACGTGCGCGCTTATTACCGCGACAAGTTCGTCAACAGCGACGCCACCGCCATGAAGTGGGCCGTTTTCGCCGTGACGGGGCGCGATGACGTATCAGAGAAGATCCAGGCCATCGGGGCGCCCGCGCTCGTCATCGTCGGTGAGCAGGATATCGCCACGATGCCCGAGCTCTCCACTTTCATCGATCATGCACTGCCGAACTCCCGTCTCGTGACAATTCCGGGCGCAGGCCACATGTCGCCCCTCGAAAAACCCGCCCCTGTCACGAAAGCGATCACCGATTTCCTCGCCAAAGTCGACGACAGCACGATCTGAAGCCGAAAAAGGGCGGTTGCCCCACTTGTTTGGCTGGGACAGCCCCTAGGTTCGGATTTTTATTTTATAATCAATTGCTTGCACGATTGTCAACCTATCTATCACATTCGGTTGACACACATCGCCTCCTAATGATATTCAGGTCCGGCCCGGAGAGGGAGGTGCTTCAGGTGGGACCCACCGACAGCCTTCGCGCGGCGTTATCCGCCGACGCCGAGGGGCTTCGCGAAGACGGCCTGTACCGCTGGCTGCGCTCATTCAGCACGCTCCAGGAACCAGTGCTTCGTGTGGACGGCCGCGAGGTTGTCATGCTCTCCTCCTCCAACTACCTCGGGCTGGCGCGCCACCCCCGCCTCATCGCCGCCGCGATATCAGCCACCGAAGGGAACGGCGTCTCCTCCGGATCAAGCCGCCTCATCGCAGGGAACCACCCGCTCTATGAAGCGCTCGAAGAGACCCTCGCGCGCTTCAAGCGCGCCGAGTCGGCGCTCGTCTTCGCCACGGGCTATCTCGCGAACATCGGCGTCATCCCAGCCCTCACCGGAGACGGCGATGTGATTTTCTCCGATGCCCTGAACCACGCCAGCCTCGTGGACGGCTGCCGACTTTCCCGCGCACGCGTCGAAATCTTCCGGCATAATGACCCCCAAACACTCGATGACGCACTGAAGCGTAACCGCGACGCGACGCGCAAGCTCGTTCTCGTGGACGGTGTTTACTCCATGGACGGTGACCTGGCGCCGCTCCCGGCCCTCCTGGAAGTCTGCGAGCGGCAGGGTGCCTGGCTCATGCTCGACGACAGTCACGGGACCGGGGTTCTCGGCGAGGGGGGGCGGGGAACCGCCGAGCACTTTGGCCTGGAAGGAAGGGTGCCGATCGAGATGGGAACGCTTGGAAAATCGCTGGGCAGCTTCGGGGCCTTTGTCACGGGCCCGCGCGAGCTTCGCGATTCGCTCATAAACCGGGCCCGAAGCTTCATCTTCACCTGTGCACTCCCGCCCTCGGCCCTGGCCTCGGCTCTGGCGGCGCTCGAGCTCATCATGGAGGAGCCGGAGCACCGCAGGCGCCTCTGGGAGAACACCGCGTATCTGCGCGAGGGTCTCCGGACCCTCGGCTACACCCTGGGTGAGGCGCGGACGCATATCATTCCCCTTTTCATTCATGACGAAACAAAGGTGATGCCCCTGTGTGAAGCGCTCCTGGATCGCGGCGTCTTCGCGCAGGGTATTCGCCCCCCCTCGGTGCCCAAGGGATCATCGCGCCTGCGCGTGTGCGCCATGGCGACGCACACGAAGGATCAGCTGGACCGGGCCCTCGAAACCTTCGACGGTGTCGGACAACGCATGGGGATTGTTTGATGGACCCGATGATGGAAGCAGCGCGAGAGGCGCGCAAGAAAGATCTTTCCGAGAAAGACCACCTTACTCTCTGGCACCCCTTCACGCAGATGCAGGAATGGCTCCGGGAGGAGCCTCTGATCATCGAGCGCGGGGAGGGGTCGTGGCTCATCGATATCGATGGAAACCGCTACCTCGACGGGATCTCCTCCCTTTGGGTGACCGTGCACGGCCACCGTAAACGCGCCATCGACCGCGCGATCAAGCAGCAGATTGACCGCATCGCACACAGCACCCTTCTGGGGTTGGCGAACGTTCCGGCCATCGAGCTGGCAACACGTCTTGTCGATATCGCGCCGCCCGGCCTCGCGCGCGTCTTCTACTCCGATGCAGGGAGCACCGCGGTCGAGATTGCTCTAAAAATTGCCTTCCAGTACTGCCAGCTTCGGGGGGAG
>CBDUXZ010000336.1:0-3201 GCA_965371325.1 uncultured bacterium
GCTACCGCTATCTCCTGTCACAGGGCACCACGGGTCTGTCGGTGGCCTTCGATCTTCCCACGCAGATGGGCTACGACTCCGATCACGCCATGGCGAAGGGCGAGGTGGGCCGCACCGGCGTCGCTATCGATTCAATCGAAGACATGGCCGTCATGTTGAACAAGATTCCAATGGACAAGGTCTCGACTTCGATGACCATCAACGCCACAGCTGCAGTCCTCCTCTCTCTCTACGTCGCCGTGGCGGAGCGCCAGGGGGTTCCGACCAGCAAGATCAGGGGGACGGTGCAAAACGATATCCTGAAAGAGTACATTGCGCGGGGCACGTACATTTACCCGCCTCGCCAAAGTATGCGCATCGTAACCGACATCTTCGCATGGGCAAGCGAGAACGCACCGCGCTGGAACACCATCAGTATCAGCGGCTACCACATCCGTGAGGCAGGCTCGACGGCCGTGCAGGAGGTCGCTTTCACGCTGGCCAACGGCATTGCCTACGTGGAAGCCGCGCTCAACGCGGGCCTCGATGTGGATCGCTTCGCGAGTCGGCTCGCTTTCTTCTTCAACGTGCACAACAATTTTATGGAGGAGATCGCCAAGTTCAGGGCGGCGCGGCGCATGTGGGCGCGCATCATGCGGGAGCGATTCCACGCGAAGAAGGATCAGAGTTTGCTCCTCCGGTTCCACACCCAGACGGCGGGTGCGACGCTCACGGCGCAGCAGCCCAACAATAACGTCGTGCGGGTGGCCATCCAGGCGCTTGCCGCCGTTCTGGGCGGCACTCAGTCGCTGCACACGAACTCCCGCGACGAAGCGCTGGCCCTGCCCACCACAGAGTCGGCCACGATCGCGCTCCGCACGCAGCAGATCATCGCCTACGAGTCGGGCGTGGCGGACATCATCGACCCCCTCGCCGGTTCCTACGCTGTGGAAACCCTCACGAACCGGATCGAGGAAGAGGCTACGAATTACATCGAAAAGATCGACGCGCTGGGTGGTTCAGTGGCAGCCATCGAGCAGGGTTTCCAGCAGCGCGAGGTTCAGGAGGCCGCCTACCGCTATCAACGGGCGATAGAGACGGATGAGCAGGTTATCGTGGGCGTGAACGCCTACCAGGACGAAGAGGAGTCGCCCTTTGAGCTCCATCGGGTTGATTCAGCGCTGGAAGAGCGGCAGAAGAAAAAGACGCAGGCGCTCAAGGCCGGCCGGGATCAGTCGCGCGTCCGTGAAGCCATCGCGGCCCTCGGGGCGGCCGCGGACGGCGACGAGAACCTCATCCCCCGCATCATCGAATGTGTGCGCGCCCATTGCACCCTCGGCGAGATCAGCGACGCCCTGCGCGAAGCATTCGGTCTTTACAAGGAAAGCCTGACGATTTAGTGGAGTCAGGCATGACTGATTGACTTATTGCGGCCGGCACCCAGGGTGCCGGTCTTTTTCATGCCGTCGGGTCGAGTTTAGCGAGGAACTCACGAAGGAGGGGGTTGACGATTTCCGGCTGATCCATGTTCGCGGCGTGGCCGGCACCGGGGATGATGTGCTTAGCAGCGTTGGGGATTTTCGCTGCCATCACTTCGGCCGCGGCGAGGAAGGCGTGATCGCCGGCGCCCACGAGAATCAGCGTGGGCACGTCGATCGTCTTCAGCGAATCCATAATGTACGTGCCGTGCTGCTTCATCATGCCGCGGGCGGCCATGGCCAGTGCGTCTGTGGAGCGGTGCTTGCTCGTGCTCGTCTCGGTCGACTGTAGAACCGCCGCCGACCCGCCGGTTTCAAGCGCCCGCGCGACCCCCTCCGCATAATCGTTCCAGCGCGCTCTCGGCTCCTCCCTCTTGAAGCCGGGGCCGGTGTCTATGAGAACGAGCGCCCGCACGCGCTCAGGGTACTTTATGCGAAAGGCCATCGACATGTTCCCGCCAAGGGACATTCCCGCGAAAACCGCTTGTTCCACTCCCAGGCTATCGAGCAACGCCTTCATATCCCCGACGGTCGCTTCATCCGAGTAGGCGGCGGGGTCATCCGGCGAGACGGTTTCGCCGTGCCCCCGCATGCTCCATCGAATAATGCGATGGGCCGGACAGAGCGCCTCCACCTGCGGGTCAAACATCCGCAAGGTGGCGCCAAAGCCATGCGTGAACAGCATGGCGGGCCCATCGCCCTCGTCCTCATAATGAATCCTGACGCCGTCTCGCTCCAGAAATGGCACGCGATCAACCCTCCCTCTCGTTGCCCAGAACCTCCAGGCGCCCCTCTCCGTACTGCGCGCGCAGCACTTTCTTATCAAACTTCCCGACGCTTGTCTTGGGAACTTCTCCGATGAAGGTCCACCGTTCCGGGATCCACCACTTGACAACGCGCTTCTGAAGAAAGGCCTTTAACGCTGCGTGATCAGCCGTGACACCTTCCTTCAGCACGACGCACGCGAGCGGCCGTTCATCCCACTTCTCATCGGGAACACCGACGACGGCCGCCTCGATGACATCGGGGTGGGCCATGATCTCGTTCTCGAGGGCCACGGAGGAGATCCACTCCCCCCCCGATTTGATGACATCCTTCGCGCGGTCGGTGATCTGCATGTAACCGCGTGGATCAATCATTCCCACGTCGCCTGTCCGCAGCCAGCCGTCGTGGAACTTCTCGGGTGAGGGGTCGAGATAGTAGGAGCCCGTGATCCACGGCCCGCGAATCTCGAACTCCCCCACCGCCTTGCCGTCCCAGGGTAGCTCCTCCCCTTTGTCGTTCACCACGCGCATCTCCACGCCTGACACGATGCGCCCTGTCTTCGCCCGCCAGTCCATCTCATGTTCGGACCGGACGCCCCCCGGTGGATGCCCCATCGCTCCCAAAGGGCTTGTTTCCGTCATTCCCCAGGCCTGGATAATCCGAACGCCATGCTTCTCCTGGAACTCTTCGATGAGTTTTCGTGGGACGGCGGAGCCGCCGCAGGCCACCTGGCGAAGGGAAGAAAGGTCCGAGGGATGCGAGTCGGCGTAAAGTAGCACGTCATTCCAAATCGTTGGAACGGCACCCGAAACCGTCGGCTTCTCCTCTGAGATAAGCTTGCAGAGCGGCTCCGCCTGCAGGAACGGCCCGGGCATGAGTAGATCGGCGCCGGCCATCCAGGCGGCGTAAGGAAGGCCCCAGGCATTGGCGTGGAACATGGGCACGATGGGAAGAACGATGTCGTTATCGCGGAGGGCAA
>CBDUXZ010000337.1:0-3192 GCA_965371325.1 uncultured bacterium
AGCTCCTGCCCGCGACCGATTCCGTGGCAGGCGACAAGGAGGGGAAGGCCTGTAGGGAGGCCAAGGCCTGCGGAAAGGATTGCAAGGCGTGGCATGAGAAGAAACTTGCAAAAATTGCATCCATGGATGAGCGCCTGAACGCGCTGGTTGCCACGATGGAGGAGGCGAAGGGCGACGATAAGGTGGAAGCGATGGCCGCCGTGATCAACGAGCTGGTCACACAGAGAACAGAGATGCACAAGCGCCACGCCAGCTGGAAAAAGTACAAGGGATGCAGCAAGCGGGGCGAGGCGAAGGACTGCGCATGCAGCAAGTGCGCCGCTAAAAAGAAGGATGGGGACGCCGGAAACGAGTGAACACGGCCTCCGAAGAGGCGCGCCGTTCACCTTCGCCCGGAACCACGTTTAGCACGGGAATGCTGGCTGTGCCTTGCTACTTTGCGAGTGATCCGTCGTAGGTCGGAACCGGGATCTCTATTTCTCGCGTGAGCCCTTCCTCGAGGAACGTCACCAGATCGGCCCGCTCCTGCTTTGTGAGATCGAGGGGCCGAATGAGGAGATCAAGCTTCTTGTTCGGGATCCCCCCCTTCACGTGGTGCGTAACAACCTCTTCCAGGCTGGTCATGCTCCCGTCATGCATGTAGGGAGCTGTGACCGCGACGTTCCTGAGCATCGGCGTCTTGAACTTCGCCCGGTCCGCCTCCTTCGTGGTCTCGGCCACAGGTCCGTCGTCGACGTCTTCATCCTCGGTCCCGACGCCGATGTTGTGGAGTCGGCCGTCCGTGAAATTGGCCCCTGAGTGGCAGAGAACGCACCGTCCCCTCCCCTCGAAGACGGACAGGCCCCGCTGGGCTTCCTCTGAGAGCGCGCTCTGGTCGCCGGCCTTGAAACGATCGTAGGGCGCATCACCACTAAGGATCGTGCGCTCGAAGGCTGCGATAGCCAACGCAATGTTCCACTCATCAATCTTCCGCGGGTCGTTGAAGGCTTCCCTGAAAAGCATGCCGTAGCCACGAATCGCATTGACGGTCTTTACAAGCTCACCAGCGGTGTTTCCCATTTTGATCGGATTTATAATCGAGCTGATGGCCTGCTGCTCGAGCGCCTTGTTCCGGCCGCCCCAGAAAAGCTCGGCGGTATAGGCGACGTTGTAGATCGTCGAAGAGTTTCTGGTTCCCACCTGACCGCCGATGCCGTGGGTGAATCGTTGGACGTTTGAAAAACCGTGCTCGGGATGATGGCAACTCGCGCAGGAGACGGTTCCGTCCTTCGACAACCGCTTGTCAAAGAAGAGCAGCCGCCCCAGGTCGGCCTTCTTGTTGTTCGTCCGGTTGTAACGGGGGTCCGGCACCGGCGGAAGGCCCAGGGGCGGGTTCTGCCATAGATCGGGCCTCCAGACGATCTTCCCTTCTTTGTTGATCTCGGGCGGTGTGCCAGGGCGCTTCGCCGGTTCGAAGGACGATTCGACCTTCGGGGGCGGCTCATCGACGGCGGGGGGTTCGTCGGCAGCCGGCGCTTCGTCGGCTACGGGCACGGACGGTTCGATCACCGGTTCGCCCGCGCTCTCTTGCGGCGCGGGGGGCGGCTCCTCCGCCGGTCCCCCGCAGGCTACGAATGAAATTACCGCCACAAGGGCCGGCAGAAGGCTTCGCAGGTTCCGCACGTCACTCCCTCCCCTCACCGCTTTTCGCGGACAAAGGTTCCGTCAGAAATCCGGAAGATCGTCTCCCGGACCGTCAATCGTTCTCCGGCGCTTCCTCTCCGGCAGCCGCCTCGCCGCCCTCAACACGCGGTGGCGGAGGCTCACTCGGCTCCGGCCGCACGACCTCGCGGTCCTGCCCGTCAAAGGGGGGGGCGAAGACGACCAGCGCCACCGTGGGCTTCTTTGATTCGTTCGTGTAGTTGTGCACGGTCCCACGGGGAATGAAGAGGACCGATCCAGCCTTGACCTTTCTCTTCTCCTTGCCGACGACTATCGTACCCCGCCCCTCCAGAATGATGACGGTGGAGTCGTGGCGGTTATGCCGATGGGACAGCTCCCGCGATCGGACGATCACGATATGATTGGAGAGCGATTCGCTTCGCCCGGCATCCACGATGCGAAGAATTTCCCCACGCTGGGGCTGATTCGTGCCGGCGATCGTGCGCCAGTCCTGGAGCGCCATGGGGCCCGGGTAGTGACCGACGATCGTCGAGTCCTTCGCCGTGCAGCCCATGAGCACCAAGGCCAAGAGAGAGCCCGCGACAGCGCCGCGCACCCGGCCGGAAACCTCCACTCTCCATCCCGTTAACCGGCGAAGCAAAGGGTCCTCCCTCATTACTGGAGATTGCTGGGCGGCGATATCACGTCGGGCCTGTTGGTTCCGGCCTGCTCGTAAGGAGGAGAGAACACGGCCAGCGCCAGGGCCGGCTTCTTTCCATCGTTGATGAACTCGAACGGATCGCCCGCGGCGACGAAGACCACTGCCCCCTTCCTGACCTTCATGGACTCACCCTTCACCGTGGCGACGCCCTTCCCTTTCAGGATGGTGAAAGTCAGATCGTGACTCGGGTTCACCTGGGAGGCAAACGCTCCCGGAATCACAAAGAGGTGAGAGGACTGTGAACGCCCGGCGCCCAGGTTGAGAACACTCACCTGCGGCTCTTTCTCGTATGCGAGTGCAAGCCTGTTCCAGTCTCTCGTCAGGGGGCCACCGGCGAGGTTTCCAAGCATTCGATCCTCGTACTTCGTGCAGCCGGACCCTGGAAGTAACAGAGCGACTGCGATGATCACCGCGATCCCGGCCACCCATGCGCCTCTTTGCATCTTAATCCCCCTCGACCCGTCTGCACCCGAGCTCCGCTATTCTAAGGGCCGGCCGGGGGCGCTGCAAACCCGCCCGCTCGGGACGACTCCTGTCGGGGCGTTGCGATTACGTCAAACTCCACGCGCACATGATCTTTCACCCGGAAGAATCTCAGAAAGCGCGGCGGCTCGATCCCGAAATAGGTCAGCTTGAACTCGCTCCATCCCTCCGCGTGAAGCTCATCACGCTCCCACCGGCCGGCGACCTGAAAAACAACCGGACGCATGACGCCCCTCACCGTGAGAGTGCCGTGCATGACGCCCCGCCAGATCCTCTCCGCCTCAGCCTTCTCCCCACCATCACTAAAGCGCTCCGCCCGGAAACGAATCTCCGGATGCTTTTCGGCC
>CBDUXZ010000338.1:0-3189 GCA_965371325.1 uncultured bacterium
GCCGGGCGGGGGCGCCGCCATCGAGGAGATGACCGCGGCCGGTGCGAAGCTCGCGACGGCGGACGAGATCATCGCTACACGAAAGGGAGGCCCGGGGAGCGAAAGAGGATTAGGCCGATGAAAATCGCGCTTGCGCAGATCAATACGACCGTGGGCGACATTGCGGGAAACCGCGACAAGATAAAGGCGGCGGCCGAAAGAGCCCGCTCGCGCGGCGCTGATCTGGCCGTGTTTCCCGAACTGACGCTGACGGGATACCCCCCGCGGGATCTGCTCGACGCGAGGGTTTTCGTCAAGTCATCCGAGGAGGTCCTCCCTTCCCTGGCGCGCGATACCCGCGGCATCGGCCTGCTCGTGGGGGCGGCGGTCCGAAACCCTGATCCTTCGGGCCGGTGCGTCCTCAATGTGGCCGCACTTCTTGACGAGGGGCGCGTCCAATCGCTGACCGCGAAGAGTCTCCTTCCGACCTATGACGTCTTCGATGAGCTTCGCTACTTCGAGCCCGCCTCTGTGGCGGAGGTGAAGCAGTTCCGCGGACAGCGGCTGGGCGTGACGATCTGCGAGGACGCGTGGGCCGATGAGACCTTTTCGGGGCGCAAGCTTCACCAGCGGGATCCAATTGCCTCACTCGTGGACCAGGGTGCCGAGATCATCGTGAACCTCTCGGGTTCTCCCTTTGATCGCGAAAAACCCGCGACCCGGCACCGCATGTTCGAACGGATCGCGCGGGAGGGGCGGATTCCGTCGGTCTTCGTCAACCTCGTGGGTGGGAACGACAGCCTCGTCTTCGACGGCAACAGCTTCGTCATGGGACGTGACGGGCGCCTTGCCGCCCGCGCGCTTGCCTTCGAGGAAGATCTCGTTCTGTGGGATTCAAAAACCGGCGAAGGGGATCTGAGGGACGAAGTATCCGTTGATGAAGAGCGGATCCTGCGCGCGCTCTGTCTGGGCACGCGGGACTACGCGCACAAGTGCGGTTTCAGAACGGCCGTTATCGGACTCTCCGGCGGGATCGACTCGTCCCTGGTCGCCGTTATCGCCGCGCGCGCCCTCGGCCCTCGGAACGTCTACGGCGTTTCGATGCCGTCGCGATACTCATCCGAGGGAAGTCTCAAGGATGCGAAGCAGCTTGCCGGCAACCTGGGGATCCGCTACGAGAGCATTCCGATCGAGAAGCTCTATCAGGGATACCTCGACGATCTGGGCGCGCACTTCGAGGGAAAGGCACCGGACGCTACGGAAGAGAATCTCCAGGCGCGTGTTCGCGGGAACATCCTCATGGCGCTGTCGAACAAGTTCGGGCACCTGGTGCTTTCGACGGGGAACAAGAGCGAGCTTGCCGTGGGCTACTGCACGCTGTACGGCGACATGGCGGGCGGGCTCGCCGTCATCTCTGACCTCTCCAAGACGGAGGTGTATGGGGTGTCCCGGCACGTCAATCGCGGCGGTGAAGTTATTCCCCCGTCCTGTATCACGAAGCCCCCTTCGGCGGAGTTGCGGCCGAACCAGACGGATCAGGACACGCTGCCTCCCTATGACGTGCTCGATCCAATTCTTGATGCCGCCATCGAGGAGAGCCTTGCGGAGGAGGAAGTGATCGCGCGGGGGCACGACGCGGAAATCGTCCGGAGGGTGTTCCGCATGATCCGTCTGAACGAGTACAAGCGCCAGCAGGCGCCCCCGGGGCTGAAGGTAACCGGGAGGGCCTTCGGCGTGGGCCGGCGTTACCCGATCGCCTCCCGCTACCGGCTCGGCTAAGCTCCCGCCGGGCCGTGCCCACCGGCGGGGGGCGAGCTGTGCCGGGGCCCCGCCTTGACAGGATCGCGGCCCGTGATACCCTGAAACGCACAATCCCCGACGCCTCATGCTCTGGAGCACGGGGCCTTTTTTGTAACTCCGCGGCAACCTGCGGGAGCCCCCCTGCAGGAGATCACGCAGACCGAGGTTTTTCATGGCTGAAGACGGCCGCAAGCGCCCAAATCAAACCTCGAAGAAGGAGCCCTCCAGGGCCGAGACGCGCAAGCTCGGGCTGGGGTCGCGCAGCGTGCACGCAGGCGAGGAAGAGCAGAACCCCTACGGCGCGATCACGCAGCCGATTGTGCAGGCCTCGACTTTTGTCTTCCGGGATTCAGCGGAGCTTCTCGATTTCAAGGAAGGGCGCATCGCACGGGACGAGTACGGACGTTACGGCAATCCCACCCTCCGTGCCGCCGAAGGGAAGATCGCCTCGCTCGATCAGGGCGAGGAGGCGCTCCTCTTCTCTTCCGGAATGAGTGCCATCACGACGACCCTCCTGGCATTTCTGTCACCGGGCGCACATATCATCCTTACCGGCGAGTGCTACCGGCGCACGCGGCAGTTCTGCGCAACGCTTCTCGCGCGGTACGGCGTTGAGACCTCGCTCGTGGCCCCCGGGGATCTCAAGAAGGTCGCTGCGCTCCTGCGCCCCGAAACGAAGCTTATCCTGACCGAGTCTCCCACGAATCCTTATCTGCACGTGATGGATCTGAAGGCGCTCACAAGCCTCGGCAGGGATCGCAACGTGAAGGTGATCATCGACTCCACCTTCGCCACGCCATACAACCAGCGCCCTCTCGAATTGGGAGTGGATCTCGTCATCCACAGCGGCACCAAGTATCTGGCCGGGCACAACGACGTGATGGCCGGTGCGGTGGTCGGGAGATCTCCCCTCGTCGGCGCGATCCGTGACCTGCAGGGCATTCTTGGATGCATTCTGGACGCCCACGCCGCCTACCTGCTCCTGCGCGGACTGAAGACCCTCGAGCTGCGGATGGCCCGCCACAACGAGAACGGCATGGCCCTCGCGCGCTTCCTAGAAACGCACCCGAAGGTGCGCAGTGTGTACTACCCCGGGCTGGAGGGGCATCCTTCCTACAAAATCGCCAGGGAGCAGATGAGCGGATACGGCGGCGTCGTCAGCTTCGAGATCGACGGCGACTTCGCCGCGTCGAACGCGTTCATCGATCGGCTGCGCATCCCCCGCATCGCCCCGAGCCTCGGGGGGGTTGAGAGCCTCATCGAAAACGTTGCGCTGATGAGCTACTACGAGCTGGGACCGGCGGGCTGGCGCGAGATGGGCATCGCCGATTCGCTCGTTCGCTACTCGGTGGGCATCGAGGACACCGACGATCTCATCGCCGACCTGGGACAGAGCCTGGATCAGATTTG
>CBDUXZ010000339.1:0-3184 GCA_965371325.1 uncultured bacterium
GCCCGAGGATAAGCATGGCGCGGCCGCGGAAGGCATCCGCGAAGCGTTACGATCCCGCGGTATCATCGTGAATCAGGTGGTCCTGATCCCGCCCGGTGCACTTCCAAGAACAACGAGCGGCAAACTGAAGCGAATGAAAGTCGCCGAGATACTGAATTCCGGGGGCGATTTTTCCGCCGACTGAGTTATAAGAAGCGATTGCAACCCGCGTAACTGCCCGCAAACACCCTGGATGGCCCCGAAGGGCCGATCCGGATGCCAGGCTCGCACCCCAAAACCCTGCCCCGATCCGTTTGACAACGAAGCCCTGCTGCGATCAGACTGCCCGGACCATCCCGTGTGAGCGGCCGTGGTCGTCCCATTCGGCCGCCAAAAGCAGGCGCGTACCGAGGTCTGGATATGAATCGATTGAAAAAACAGAGAGGTTTTTTACTGGCCGCCCTTCTTCCGCTTTTATTGGTGCAGCTGCTGGTTCTTCCGCAGTGCCTTGCGGCGGACGCAACGCCGGTCGTACCGGCTTCAGAGCTGGTTCAACGGATCAAGGACGGCTCCGCCCCGTTCATCCTCGATGTGCGGAGCGAAAGCGAATTCGCATCCGCCCACATTCCGGGCGCCGTGAACATCCCCCACGGGGATATCAGGGATCGTCTCGGCGAGATCCTGGCCTTCAAAGAGAAGGAAGTTGTCGTTCATTGTGAAAGCGGCGGGAGGGCCGGTATGGCGGAAGCGATTCTGCATGGCGCGGGATTCGAGCAAGTCGTGCATCTCGAGGGCGATATGCGGGAATGGCGAAAGAATGGGCATCCAACGGAAAGCCCGGATCAAAAGGAGTAGGGGGGGCCGGAATGGCGACGGAAGATGTTTTTCAGGATGCTTTGGCGCGGGTCCGTGAAATCGGAAAAGATTGCGGGGTCGATCCGGAAGTGATCGAGTCACTTATGCGCCCGGAGGCGGTCATGAAGGCATCCCTGCCCGTCCGCATGGATGACGGTTCAACCCGTTACTTTGTGGGGTACCGCTGCCGCTATAACGATGCGCTTGGTCCCTCGAAGGGCGGCATTCGCTTCCATCCCGAAGTGACGCTTGAGGAAGTCCAGGCTTTGGGTCTGTGGATGACCATCAAGTGTGCTGTTGCGGGGTTGCCCTTCGGTGGCGGCAAGGGCGGGGTCGTGGTTCAGCCCAAAGAGCTCTCTCCGATGGAGCTCGAGCGCATCTCCCGTGCTTATGTGCGCGCCATGGCAGATTTCATCGGGCCCGATGTGGATATTCCCGCGCCGGATGTCTATACGAACGCCAGGATCATGGGCTGGATGATGAATGAGTACGAGGCGATCAAGCGGCGGCGAGCCCCCGCTGTGATAACCGGAAAGCCGATTCAACTGGGGGGCAGCCTGGGCCGCGAAGAGGCGACCGGCCGGGGCGCATTCCTCTGTATTCTGGAGCTTGCGAAGCAGAAAGGATGGGTGCCGTCCGAGACGCGCGTAGCCATTCAGGGCTTTGGTAACGCCGGTTACCATGTCGGACGGCTGCTGCAGGAGGCGGGATATCGCATCGTGGCGCTGAGCGATTCCAAGGGGGGCATTTATTCGGATGAGGGCTTCGATATCGAAAGCATCTGGCATGAAAAGCAGGATTCACGAAGGCTGCGTGGCGTTTACTGCGAGCAGTCTGTGTGCCAGTTTGTCCATCACCAGCTCATCTCGAACGAGCAACTCCTCAAGCTCGATGTTGACATTCTGATACCGGCGGCTCTTGGCGGTGTCATAAACGAGGGAAACGCCTCGGGCATTCGCGCCCCTGTCATCGTGGAAGTGGCCAACGGGCCCGTTCTCAACAGGGTCGAGAAGATCCTCGCAGACAACGACATTGTGGTCGTTCCCGATGTGCTCGCGAATTCAGGCGGTGTGACGGTAAGCTACTTCGAGTGGGTGCAAAACCGCGCGGGTTATGCGTGGTCGCTGGATGAAGTGCGCTCCCGGCTGGCCGAGATCATGACGCGCGCTTTCAATGAAGTCTGGAGTATTGCCGAGCAGGAAGATCGCTCTCTGCGTAGTGCCGCCTATGCGCTGGCCTTCCGCCGTATCGGCAAAGCCGTGACGGCACACGGCACCCAGGAGTACTTTCAGGATCGCAACTAATCTTCCCGTCCCCGATCTTTTTTCTTCACGCCTTTTCCGGCCTACCCCCTGACGTGGATGGGGCGAGGCCACCGCAATTCCCCAATCGGGCGCATTTCGTATAGAATTCCCCCATGACCACTTCGGCAAGCATGACCCCCGAGGACGCGCGGCGTGTGCTCGGACGCATGGGTTACAGGGCCCTCGAGCGGTTCGCCGCCACCCTCCTGCCTCGCGGCGGCGCGATCGCGGAGGGAGCCGGGGAGACGCGGGTAGCCCTCGAAGTGGCGCGAAGCGTGGCGGCGCTTCCGCGGCCGGTGCGTTTCGGCGTTCGCGCCCTTCTGGCGGCCTGGGAAATGGGGCCGCTCTCGACCCGTTACGCGCGTCGCTTCTCGCGCCTGACCGATGAAAAACAAGCTGCCTACATGGAAGCCGCGTCGGAGCGGGAATCACAGCGTGAGATCCTTCAGCTCCTGAAGACGCTCTGCGCCGGGGCCTACGTCGCGGACTCGCGTGTGGCCGAAGCGATGGGTTTCGATGATCGCTGTGTTGATGAATCGCCCCCGCGCCGGGGACGGCGATTGCGGCCGATCATGCATCCCGAAATCTCCGGGGAGGTCGCCGTCCGGGCGGACGTCGTGGTGGTTGGTTCGGGCGCGGGGGGCGCCGTCGTCGCGAAAGAACTCGCGGAGCGCGGCCTCTCTGTCGTGGTGGTGGAGGAGGGCTCCTACTTCACACAGGAGGATTTCCGCGGGTCGCTCACCGAGCGCATGCAAAAGCTCTACCGCGACGGCGGCATGACGTTGGCGATGGGCCGGCCGGCCATTCCGGTGCCCGTGGGGAAGGCCGTGGGCGGCACCACCGTCGTGAATTCCGGCTCGTGCTTCCGCGCGCCCGACAGCGTGTTGCACGCCTGGGAGTCGAAGCGGGGCATTGAAGGGGCGTCTCCGGAAACGATGGCGCCGATCTTCGAACGCGTCGAGAGGACACTCCACGTGAAGCCGGTGCCCGAGGATCTCCTGGGCGAGAACGCGCGCGTGTTCCGGCGGGGCGTAAAGGCGCTGGGC
>CBDUXZ010000340.1:0-3170 GCA_965371325.1 uncultured bacterium
TCCGACCCGGATCCCATCGTACGATCCACCGCTGCATCCACCCTTGGCCGTTTCGGACGCCGCTCCCGCCTGGTGCTCGACGGACTCTTACGGGCACTCAAGCAGGACCCCTCCATCATCATGCGACGCGTGGCGGCTGTTGCGCTCGGGCAGATCGCGGCTCCCCGCCGCGACGTGCGTGCATCACTCGAGGAGACGATGCAGGCCGAAGATCCCGATCTTCGCCGGGCCGCGCGGCATGCGCTCGCGCGGCTTCAGCCGGCGCCGAACCGGCGCCGCAGGAGGGCGCCACGATCCGCTTCCACCCCTCGCCAAACGCGCCGGGTGACATCCCGGTAGGCTTGAAGCCGGAACGCCCCTCCCCCCACTGCTGTTTCCTCACACGCCGGCGCCGATGATGACCATGGAAATCACCCTCAAGATCCAGATCCCGGGACGGCACCCGATCTCCACCGTGGTTCACCTGCCGAGCGGATTCCGCCGGAACCCGACCGCCGGGATCGCGCCGGGTGACGGCGGCGGCGGGAAGCAGAAGGGTAGAATGTGACTTCGAGAAATCCCGAGATGAGCTGGCGGGACGAGGGATCAACGGGCGTGGCGTTCGAGGATCTCACTGAGCGGTGGTCCTTCAAGCTCCACAGCACGCTCAGGTACACGGGGCGCTTCCACTACGGGCTTTGGGAGCGGGAGGTGGTAGGCCCTGATTTTTTCGAAAAGACGGGGCAGTTTGCGCCGATATACTCCATGGAGATTGAGGTAAACGACGAACCGATCAACATGCGTGCGCGGATGACCGTCGAAACGCATATTCGTCTGGGGAGAGCCATCGACGCTTCGGGAGGCACAACGCGCATCGTCAGCCAGGCGCAGCAGACCATCCACGGAGTCTCACTGGAGGAAAAGGAAGTGCCTGTCTGCCGGATGGTCAAGCATTCCGTCTTCACGCACCCCGATGGTCCACCGGAGGAGAGGCGGGTCCGGGAGCTCCACGCGTGCCTGGGGCTCGGCCCGACGCCTCCGAACGTGTTCCCGCTACTCACCATCCTCGAAATGAGCGTTCCGCCGGCCGACTTTGATCCCGATCCCCGCCGCAGGGCCTTCGAGTGCGAGGACAACACACCTCACGTGTGGGGCTATGAGCAGACCGATCCGAATCGTCATGTTCACGCCATGGACTACGTGAAGGTGATGGAATCTTTCGGATGGGATCAGCTCGCGAAAGCGGGGATCTCCGCCACCGATCATTTCTATAACGGCTGCCGAATCGTTTTTCGCTCTCCCTGCTTTCGGGGGGAGAGCTACCTGCGAAAGGCGCGTTTCGAGCCAAGGGACGAGGCGCGGGGGGGCGGCGGCGTACTCATCGGGCAACTCTTGAAGGCGGGGGACGACGGCAAGCCGCGGGATCCGACCCGTCCTGCCGTGGCGATCCAGCTAAGCATCCTTCCCAACACGCATCCCGGGAGCGGCGGGCGCGACGCGGAGTAGAGCCTTGCACGGAGAAGACAAGACCATACAGGACCAGGTCAGGAAGCTTCACCATCTCGTGCGTTTCACCGAGCCGCCCCTCGAGCTTGCGGACATCTTTGAGAAACGCCCTGATCTTCAGTTAAAGGCCGGCGCGGAAGACACCCCCCTCGAGATTCAAAGCGTGGGAGACCACCTCATAATCATCGTTCCACCCACCGACGATCTCTGCGACGAGAGAATGCTGCTCGCCCACGCCCTCGGCCATGCGATGCTCCACCCCGTTCCGATACTTTGCGAGGGAGAATGGCCTGAGGAGGAGATCTCCCTCGAAGAGCCCGATGGGGCATCCGAGGTTGTGAGGGAGAGTCAGGCCCACAGCTTCGCCCTTGAACTGCTCCTTCCGATAGAGATGCTCGAGGAGCACACCCGGATTCGCGTGACGTTATTTATGAAAGGGGAAGAGGTGGAGTCGGAAGTGGAGCGACTGATTCCAATTTTCGGCGCGCCCCATGACGCCATCCGCGCGCGTCTGCATCTTCTGTTGAAGCGCTCCATGCGTCCGGGCGCGGGAGGTTTGTTCCGAAAGGCTTGAGACGGGCCGGTGCACCTCCGCTAGCCACTCCCGTCGCGCGTGAGTGCCGGCTTGATCCGGCGCTCGTAGGCCCTGCCGAGTATCCAGGCCACGAGTCCGGGGGAGAGCCGCGAGAGCCACACGAGCACCTTGTTCCCCACCCCCAGCACCTTCTCCCGCGTGGGTTTCTTCACGGCCCGCGCAATGGCCAGAGCGACCTGCTCGGGGGTCCAGCCCACCGATCCGATCGATTTTCGCTCACCTCCCAGAAGGTTCGTGTGAAAGTTGCTCCTCACGACGCCGGGACAGAGCGTCGTTATCTTGATGTTCTCCCCCGCAAGCTCCACACGCGCTGCATCCGAGATTCCGTTCAGGGCGAATTTCGAAGCGGAATACCCCCCCGCCGTCGGGAGCGAGATTTTCGAGACCACCGAAGAGATGTTGATGATGTGGCCGCTCCCCTGCTCCCGCATGGCGGGGATGACGTCCTGCATCAGCCTTACCACCGAGAAGAGGTTCACCTCCATGACGTGCCGCACGATCTCCATCTTCGTCGCGGCAAACGTGCTGGCGTTCCCCACCCCAGCGTTGTTTATCAGCACGTCGACGCCGCCTAACGCTTTCATCGCTTCGGGCACAACGCGGGCCGCATCCTCAGGCTTGGAAAGATCCGCCTGAATGATGAATGCCTCACCGCCGCGCCGCTTCACTTCGGCCGCCACCTTTTCGAGTTTCTCCCTCGAGCGCGCGACGAGGGCCAGCTTCGCTCCCGTCGCCGCGAGCACCCCGGCAGCGGCCTCGCCTATCCCCATGGAAGCGCCGGTCAGAATGATTCTCATGATTAGTAACCTCCCGCGAGTTTCGCGTGATCCCAGCTGATGAATTTCTCGGGAACAATCCGAATTGCCACGCGCTTGTTTGCGCGGGACCTGATTACCTCCTCCGCGCCGTCCGGGAACGGCCCCCCGACGTATTTGTGGGCGAAGCCGAGCTGGATCTCCTCGATGAGCGGGCGATCTTCCAGGATCTCCGCCCTGCCCCGGATCATCACGCCCTTCAGATTGTCATACGCCACGCCTGACTCGACGAGCGCCGTCACGCGCGGGTCGCGCCGTATGTTCTGCACCTTTTG
>CBDUXZ010000341.1:0-3169 GCA_965371325.1 uncultured bacterium
ACGATGACGTCGGTTTTGCGGTGCTTTAACGCGAGTCCGAGATCGTCCTCTCTGGGGACTTTAAGGGTAGCGATGCCCGCGAGCTCACCCGCATCCTTTCCGAGCCCGGGATCGCCCGGCCGCTCGATGGCGCTAACGAGATTGATGCCGCGCGTCGCCGTAACCGCGCTGATGACACGCAGCCCCATGCGGCCCGTTGCTCCCGTAACCGCGACGCGAATGGCCATGATAAACCCCCTAAAAGGGGGACTGTCCCACTTATTTTCCTTATGCAGCGCGAGAAAAAAGGGGGACTGTCCCACTTATTTGCACTTTTTTTCGTTACAGCAACCCGTAGTCCTTCATCGCGAGACGGAGCTTCTCGCGATTGTGCGCCGTCATTTTCGTCAGCGGGAGGCGAAGCTCATCGGCGATACGGCCCTCGAGCGCCAGCGCCGCCTTGATCGGAATGGGATTGCTCTCGAGATAGAGCGCGTTCCAGAGCGGGAGAATCTTCTGGTGGATTGCGAGGGCACGCCCCGTGTCGCCTGCCGCCCAGGCGTTGCAAAGCGCCGCCATGTCCCCCGGGATCAGGTTCGCCGAGGCCGTGATGACGCCGCAGCCGCCCACCGCGAGCATGGGAAGGGTCAGCGCGTCGTCTCCGGAGATGAGATCGAAATCCGGCCCGCAAAGCAGCGCGACCTGGGCGATCTGCTCCAGGTTGCCCGACGATTCCTTCACCCCCACGATGTTCTCAATCTCGCAGAGGCGCGCGAGCGTCTCGGGAAGAATGTTCGAGGCCGTCCGCCCGGGGATGTTGTAGACGATGATCGGGAGTTCCGCAGCCTCCGCGACCGCCTTGTAATGCAGGTAGATGCCCTCCTGGGTCGGCTTGTTGTAGTAGGGCGAGATCAGCAGCGCGCCATCGGCCCCAACGGCCTTGGCGTGTCGCGTGAGCGCGATGGCCTCCTGCGTGTTGTTCGAGCCCGTCCCGGCGATCACCTTGCGGCGGCCCGCGACGGCCTTGACGGTGACTTCGACGACCTGCCGGTGCTCGTCATGGGAGAGCGTGGCCGACTCCCCCGTGCTCCCGCAGGGCACAAATCCGTTCGCGCCCTCCGCCATGCACCGCTCGATCAGGTCGATGAGGGCCTTCTCGTCCACCTTCCCGTCTCTGAACGGGGTGACGAGTGCGACGATCGCTCCGTCAAACATGATGGCGCCTCCGACTTGTTAGATGTCGATCTCCCCGGTGAAGACCTCTTCCGCGGGGCCCGACATGTAAACGTGGTTGGAACCTTCGTCCCACCGGATGTGAAGCGTTCCTCCACTGAGCGTGATATCCACCTCCCGCTCCGTCAATCCGTTCAACGCGCAGGCCACGGCAACCGCGCATGCACCGCTGCCGCAGGCGAGCGTTTCGCCGCTCCCGCGCTCCCAGGTGCGCTGCACGATGCGCGTGCGACTCTCGGCCGTCACGAACTCAACGTTCACGCGGTTCGGGAAAAACGGATGCTCCTCGATGCGCGGCCCTATCTCCTTCACGGGGAAGATTTTCGGGTCGTCAACGACAATCACGCAGTGGGGATTTCCCATGGAGAGGACGCTTACCTCGTACCGTTCACCGTCAACATCGAGGGGCGCGTTCAGGATGGGCCCCTTCGTGGTGCCGGGTGCTGGCGCGATCTTCGTGGGAATCTTGTCGGGATCGAAAACCGGCTCCCCCATGTCGACCCGCACGAGATCACCATCGGCGCGGGGCCGGACGATGCCCCCGGCGGTCTCGATGGAGATCTCCTCCGCGTCGGTGTAGCCGCGGGCGCGCACCAGGCGATAGAGACACCGAATGCCGTTTCCGCACATCTCCACTTCAGAACCGTCGGCGTCGTAGATCAACATGCGGAAGTCTGCGGAATCCGAGGGAAGCAGCACGAGAAGCTGATCGGCGCCCACGCCGAAGTTCCGATCGCACAGTTGAACCGCCAGGCTCGCCACGTCAGGCAGGGGTGCGCCGAACCCGTCGAGAAAAACGAAGTCGTTCCCCGCGCCCTGCATCTTGGTGAAATGCAGTTTCGTCATGACCTGAGAAACTCCGGAATGCTCTCCCCGCGCACGAGGTCGTCGTACTCTTCACGCTCCCGTACAACATGAATTTCATCGCCCCGGACCAGGACCTCGGCCACCCGCGGCCGGGCGTTATAGTTCGACGCCATCGTAAAGCCGTAGGCGCCCGCGCTCATGACGGCTACGAGATCACCCTGGGCGAAGGCGGGGACCTTGCGGTCCCTGGCGATGAAATCCCCCGACTCGCAAATCGGGCCCACCACGTCCGCGGTGATGATCTCATCGGGCGCCGGCCCCACGGCCCGCAACGCCTGGAAGGAGCCATAGAGGGAGGGCCGGAGCAGATCATTCATCGCGGCGTCCACCACGATGAACTTCTTCTCTTCGGTCTGCTTGCGATAGAGTACCCGCGTCACGAGTATACCGGCGTTCCCCGCGATGACGCGGCCGGGCTCGAGCAGGATCTTGATGCCCATGTCGTTCAACTCCCGCAGCGGCCTGGCGATCGCGCGCGCGTAATCGGCGGGTGGTGGCGGTGCTTCATCCTCGTAGGGAATGCCCAGGCCCCCGCCGATATCGAGAAGGCGAATTTCCGTGCCGTCATCGCGCAGGCGGTGGACGAAGTCGTGAAGCCTTTTCATCGCGTCGGTGAAGGGGCCCGTCTCCGTGATCTGCGATCCGATGTGGCAGTCGAGCCCGACGACTTCGATATGGTCGAGCGTTTGGGCGGCCTTGTAGTCCTCGAGCGCCTGGACCATTGGAATGCCGAACTTGCTCTTCTTGAGGCCCGTCGCGATATAGGGATGTGTCTTCGGATCAACGTCCGGATTCACACGGAGGGCCACCGGCGCGCGGGATCCCCTGCGCCTCGCGCGCTCGTTCAGCACATCGAGCTCTTCGCGTGATTCGACGTTGAAGCAGAGGATGCCGGCGTCCAGTGCCTCGTCAATCTCCTGAACGTTCTTCCCCACGCCCGAGAAGACGACCCGCGAAGCGTCTCCCCCCGCCTGCAGAACGCGATGGAGCTCCCCGCCCGAGACGATATCGAAACCGGAGCCAAGATTGGCGAACAGCCTGATGATGGCAAGGTTTCCGTTGGCCTTAACCGAGTAGCAGACGAGGTGAT
>CBDUXZ010000342.1:0-3133 GCA_965371325.1 uncultured bacterium
CGGTCACTCGCAATACGGCCTCAACCAGCCCGTAGATGGTGATCGTTCCTCTCGGGTTGCCAATGTTGAAGACATTTCCCACCGCCTTCTCGTTGACAATGCAGGCCATGAGGCCGTCGATCAGGTCGTCGATGTAGCACCAGCTCCGGATTTGATCGCCGTCGCCATGGATGGTGATCGGCTCATTGGCGATCGCACGCCGGACAAAGATGTGCATCGCCCCCTCCCCCACCTGTCCGGGACCGTAGATATTGAAGGGCCGCACGCTGACGACCGGAATCCCCTGCTCTGCGTAGTACGCATGGCCAAGATGCTCGGCGGCGAGCTTGGAGACCGCATAGGTCCACCGCCCCTCACCGACGCTCCCGAGCGCGGTCGCATCCCCCTCTTCGCTCTTGTAGGCGTAACTCCCGAACACCTCGCTCGTCGAGAAATCAACGAGGCGTTCGACGCCTCCCTCCGCACAGGCCGCTTCGAGCAGATGATAGGTGCCAATAAGGTTCACCTTCATGGTGTTGGTAATGCTTTTGATCACCGTGTCGATCCCCGCGACCGCGGCGAGGTGCACGATAACCTGCGCCCCGCGTATGGCCTCTCTGAGCCTTGAATATTCGAGTATGTCCCCCTTTACGATCCTCAGATTGGGATTGCCTACAAGCTGTCCCGTCTCGAGCGAGTTGCGCGCGAAGTTGTCGAAGATGACAACCTCGTTCTTGTCAATCAGGCGCTCCACCAGCTTGCTCCCGATGAAGCCGGCGCCGCCCGTCACAAATATTTTCTTTCCTTCAAGCACCATTGGTCACACTCTCGTAAAGGGCGATCGTGTCGTCCAGGATTAGATCATCCCTTCGCCTATGCGCCGCGAGTAGCCCCTGTCCCCCGGCTGCAAGCCGTTCCGCCAATTCGTGGTCTTCCAGAATGCGATCCAGCGCGTCCGACAGACCCTCGGGGTCTGCCTGCGGAACGAGCCATGCGGCATCCCCGTGGGGAAAGAGCTTTCTCTCCTCCCCGCCGTCGCTCACAACACATGGAACCCGCAAGTGCCTGGCTTCAGCGATCGTCGTTGCCCAGCAGTTATCAAGCTGGTTCAGTGACACGAAGAGGTCGGAAGCCTTGAGGATCGAGCCCACATCCCGGCGTGCGCCCGTAAAAACCACCCGCTCCTCAATCCTCCGCGATTTTGCGCCTTCTTTCAGGAGGGAGAGCAACGGACCATCCCCGACGAGGGCAAACTTCACATCCGGGCGCTTCTCCGCCAGAAGCGCGGCCGCATCGAGCATCGTCCACGGATCCTTCTGCTCATACATACGGGCAATGAACGTGACGAGCCGGTCGTCCTTGATCTCGAACTCGCGCCGGAAGGCGTCCCCGTCGCCTGCATCGAGGCCGCCATCATCGATCGGCAGAAAAATCGGGTGAAGCTCCTTTTGCGTCATCGTCTCGAGACGATCGTGCACCTCCGTGCACGCGCCGCCCCCCGCCACCACGGCCTGCGAGCCCGCTATCACCGCACGGTTGAAGTTCCCGGGGAGCGATCGCAGATCCGTCCCGAGCGGTGAGAGGATGACCGGACACCCTCTGAGGGCGCGCACGGCAAGGGCGAGGGCGCCCATGGGCGTCCAGAAGGCGTGGATAGTGTCGGCACCGGCCGATTCGCGAACCGCATGCCAGAGAAAGCTCGCCGCAAAGGTCGGAAGCTGCGTCAGTGCGCGCCGATTCTCCTTGAGTCCGACCATCATCCCCGCGCTTCCATAGGCAAGTCGTTCGGACCGGCGGGGCCAGAAGTATGGGAAGCGGACCACTTCGACGCCGTCCAGATCCTCGCGGGCCGGCGCGCCGGGGCTCCCCGGCGCAACGACACGCATCTCCACGCCGCGTTCCGCCAGCCCGCGTGCCCAGCGGTGCAGGAAGACGCCGGCGTAATCTTCAGAGCTGCGCGGGTATGAGCTGGTCAACCAGAGTGCGCGCATCGTTTCTCCCGGTGAAGACGTGGCGTGCTACGCCTTCAACGAAGATGCTTGTTGTAATCGAGGTCGAACCACATGGCGAAAAAGAGCGACTGACATCCGGATATGAAAAGAAACGCGGCGAAGATCGCCGTTGTGGGCGAGATTGGTCCTACAAGGATCCGGTGAAACACACTCCAGAGTCCCAGTCCCAATCCAACGGGCGTGAGCGTGAGTCCCATAAGATAGAAGAAGAGCAGTGGATGAAAGTCGCGGATCACGTACTTCTCCCCCAACCGCCAGAAAAAGCCGCGCAGGAGAAGCCAGGCTATTCGCGGCACAACGCTGTGAAGCCGGATCCCCGACTTCTCTCCGATGTGGTAAATCGGGCGCACCGAAACATCGTGTACCCGAAAGTTCGCGACGTTCAGCCGGATCAGGATGTCGTTGGGCATTCCGTAACGCGTGTAGATCTTCTCCAGATCGATTCGCTTGAGGGCCGTCGCCGTGATGGCCGTGTAGCCGGATTGGGAATCCGCGATGTGCCAGTAGCCCGAGGCAATCTTCGTGAGGAGCGAGAGGAAAGCATTCCCGAGATAGCGCACCCGGGGGATCATCGCCCATGACTCACCCCGGAAGAGACGGTTTCCCTTCACGTAATCAGCCCTCTCCTCCACAATGGGATCAAGAATCCGGGAGAGATCCACCGGATCCATCTGCGCGTCTCCCGCCATGACGGCGACGGCATCCATCCCGATCTCGACAGCACGACGGTATCCTGTGACTATCGCGGCCCCCACGCCGCGGTTCATCTTGTGGTGAAGCAGCACGATCCCCCCCGACTCGAAGGCCCGGTGGCGTCGTACCACGTCGGCGGTCTTGTCGGTGCTGTTGTCATTGACGACGATGATCCGGTCAACGAAATCCGGCATGGTGGAGAGGACACGGCCGATGAGCAGCGCCTCGTTGTAGGCAGGAATAACCACGCCGATCTTCTTGCCGCGATACACGTATCCCCCTTGGTCAGCGCCATTCGGTGCTGGAAGTCTCGCTAGCGCCCCATCCGTGATTCATCGGCACCTGGGAGTGGGATCTTGACCACCATTTCCCTTCCAAGGCCTTGATCTCGCTTGCTTTTATGGATCTCGTAAAGCGCGTAGGCGCCCCTGCGGTCGAGCTTCGTCGTC
>CBDUXZ010000343.1:0-3093 GCA_965371325.1 uncultured bacterium
CGTCGCAGAAGCGGACGAACCGCGCCCCCTTGATCGAGGAGTCGATGTCGAGACAGCCCGCAAGGACGGCGGGCTGGTTGGCGACGATGCCCACCGAGCGGCCGTTCATCCGGCCGAAGCCCACGATCATGTTCTTCGCATAGTCCTCGTGCACTTCGAAGAAGAAATTATCGTCGACGATCGCGGTGATGAGCTCCTTCATGTCGTAGGGCTTGTTCGGCGAGTCGGGCACGAGGGTTCGGAGTTTGGCGTCGCGGCGGTTGGGATCGTCGGTCGTAGGCACGATCGGGACGTCTTCCAGATTGTTCTGCGGAATGAACGAAAGCAGTGTCCGGATGAGCAGAAGCCCTTCTTTTTCGTCCTTCGCCCCGAAGTTCGCCACGCCCGATTTCGTGTTATGCGCGCCCGAACCGCCGAGCGCATCTTTTGTGACCTCTTCATGGGTGACGGTCTTGATGACGTCGGGGCCCGTGATGAACATGTAGGAGGTATCTTCCACCATGACGATGAAGTCCGTCATGGCCGGCGAGTAAACCGCGCCCCCTGCGCAGGGCCCCATAATGGCGCTAATCTGGGGAATGACACCGCTGGACATGACGTTTCGTTGAAAGATGTCGGCGTACCCGGCGAGACTCACCACCCCCTCCTGAATGCGCGCGCCGCCCGAGTCGTTGATTCCGATGACGGGCGCTCCGGCCTTCATAGCCAGGTCCATTACCTTGCAGACCTTCTCCGCGAACGCCCCGGAGAGGCTTCCACCAAATACGGTAAAGTCCTGTGAGAAAATAAAGATGAGCCGCCCGTCGATCGTACCGTAACCGGTGACAACGCCGTCGCCCATGATCTGTTGTTTCTGCATGTCGAAATCGGCGCAACGGTGCACCTTGAACTTGTCGGTTTCGACGAAGCTTCCCTCATCCAGCAGAAAAGCCACCCGCTCCCGCGCGGTGAGTTTTCCCTGCTTGTGCTGGCGGTCTACGCGCGCCTGGCCGCCACCCATCTCGGCCTGACGGTGTTTCTCTTCGAGCAGTTTGAGTTTCTCTTCAGTCGACATGTGGCGTTTGTCCATGCACGCCGCGCTCCTCGCGACGGCTGCGCCGGGGTTGATCTCAGCGGCAGAGAATCGCGAGCACCTTCGCTTCTTTCTCGCCAAACCGTAGAAGCCTGTGCCGCAACGAGGCCTCCAGATAAATCGAGTCCCCCGGATCGAGCTGGTAGCGCTCATCGCCGATCTCGATCTCGGCACGGCCCGAGAGCACCATAAGAAACTCCTCCCCGTCGTGGGTGTACGGTTTCTCGGGAGCCTCGCTCCCTTTTTGCATGGTGAGGACCAGGGGCGTGATTCTCTGATTGCGAAGCGAGAACGCGAGTGCCTCGAGCTGATAGCCCGGCCGGTTCGCCAGGGGCGAGATCACCCGCGAAACTTTTCGCCGGTCGCCGGCTCGGACCACCTCGTAGCGGCTCTTGGCGTCCCCTTCCTCGAAGAAGTAGCCGACCTTTACCCGAAGAACGCGTGCGATTTTCGCGAGCGTGGGGATGGGCGGGCTGATCTTGTTGTTTTCGATCTGCGAAATGAGCGCGGGCGAAAAACCGGTCTCACGCGCTACCTCGCGCAAGGTCAGGCGGCGAGAGCGGCGAAGCGCACGAATTTTTGCGCCGATATCGAACTCTTCCGCAATCGTCGGACCACTTCCAGGCAGCTTCAAAGGCGCCCCGGACGAGGCAGGAGGATCTGCGCGGGTCAGCCGCTTGGCCATGCTTCACGTCACTTTCGGGTGGGGTCCCGGCCGTCTTCCCAGGGCCGGCGCCTTGGGAAGCGTTGCGCCGGTGTGCGTGGGGTCAGCAGAGCGTCTGGAAGATGCTGCAAATACCCGGAAAACCTAGGTTAGATTATCACAGGGGAAGGGGCTGTCAACGGATTTTTTAGCCCCGATAAAACAAATTTCATCGAGACTAAATCAAGGCGAAGGCGTTGAGACTTACCGGACCAGCTTGGCGATCTTCTTGAAGGCTTCGGTCCCCGCCTCCCGGAGGAGCTGGAAGACCAGGATCTCGGTCGTGGAGATGTGGACCCCGCCCGAGGCCATCTGCTTGCAGCCCGCTTTCCAGTTCTCCTCGGTCCGGGAGCAGGTGGCGTCGCGCGCAACCCAGACGCTCTTTCCATCCGCGGCGAGATCGAGCGCCGTCTGAAGCACGCAGACGTGGTTCTCGACGCCCGTCAGAATGAACGTGGAGCGCCCCGACTCTTTCAGGCGCTGCTGGAAGCCCTCATCACGCGCTGCGCTGAAGATCATCTTCTCGACGGGCGCCATCTCTCCAATCGCTTCCCGGATTTCGGCGATCGTGGGGCCTAGCCCCTTGGGGTACTGCTCGCTCACGAGGATCGGAATGCCGAAGCTCTTCGCCGTTTCGATGAGAATACCGGTGTTGCGGAGCATCAGCCGGGCCGGCTTCTCCGGCATCGCCGCGAGAAGACGCTCCTGCATGTCCACGATAAGAAGCGCGGTGTCTTCACGCGCGGGCCAGACGGACGGTGGGGCGGTTGGCATCAGAGTTGTCTCCTTAGCGGCCCAATTCATAAGTGCGCTAACGTCTGGACAAGCGATTCATCCTCGCTGGCAGCGTTGCGCTCCTTGCGCCGTAACTACTGCATCGTGTAGTTCGGACCCCCACCGCCCTCGGGGGGCGTCCAGGTGATGTTGTCGTAGGGGCACTTGATGTCGCAGGTCTTGCAGTGCACGCAGTTCGAGAAGCGAATTTGCATGGCGCGCTCCTTCGTCTGCTCGTTCGTGAGCGCCATCTCGTAGACGTCGGCCGGGCAGAAGCGATTGCAGGGGCTCCGGAATTTCGTCCAGCATTCCTGGCAGAGATTGCTATCGGCGATCTTCAGGTGCGCCGGCTGCTGCTCTTCGTGAATCGTCCCCGCGATGTAGACGTCGCTCACCTTGTCGAGCATCCACTTGCCGTCATACTTGGGGCGCTCCGGCATCGCGTTCGGGTCCTTGTGGTACTCCACCACGCTCGCCATCGCGTGTGCGTCGGTGTGCTTGGGACGTAGCGGATCGATCAGGCCCCGGCCCCCGGTGGCCTCCT
>CBDUXZ010000344.1:0-3086 GCA_965371325.1 uncultured bacterium
CATCATTCTCATCGCCGACGCCTATGACGCCATGAACTCCGACCGGCCCTACCGCGAGGCCTTGCCGATGCCGGCGATCATCCGTGAGTTCAAAAAGCATGCGGGAACCCAATTCGATCCGGAGCTTGCCGCGCAATTTGCGGATCTCCTGGAGAACAGGAGCGAGGCGCTCAACATCGACATCTAGCTGTCACGGGGCCTCCTCCTCTGGTTCGGAACCCTGCGCGCGAGCACGACAGCCCGACAAGCCGCCCTTCGGGGCGATGTGCGCCAATCAAAAATTCATGAGCAAGAAACTTCTGCGCTGCACCGATTGCAATCGTCTCCTTCTTCTCGGGCCCCACAACCGCGCGCCGTCGTACCGCTTCCGGGGCAATGACCTCGAGCCGATCGAACTTCACTGCGACGACGAGGCAACCTTCAGGGAAGAGCACCAGGGTCACACCACCGATACGCTCACCGTGGTAGCCGGCTCTTACGTCAGCAACGGGGTCTGGGGTGACCCGATGCGAGAGAGCTTTTTTGAGGCAACCGATGGGCGGGAGGTTTTTGTGGTGCGGCGCTGGCGCACACACCTTGACAGGCCGGTGATCTACGAGGTTTTACCGGGTGTTCTCGATATTCGAACGGTCGCCATCGAGGTGCAGAAAAGCGACCTCGAGCGGCAGCTCGAAGTGGAACTCGGCGAAACGCTCGATGCCGAGCTCCTGAGGCGCTTTGTCAAAACCGTCGAGGAATTCACGGGAGATCTCGATCATTCGGATCTCGATGAGGTTTGCATTGATCGCAGGGATCCTCTCATCAACTACCTTCGCCTGAACGACAAACACGTGGCCGAAATTCTCGATCGACTCGGTGAGAATATCCCTGCCGAGGCCCTGAAGAATCTGCGCAATTTCATCATCCGGAACAGCGAGGGGGACGACGTCATGAACCTCATCGCCCGCAAGGCCTTCACTGTCGGCAAGCCCTCTCCCGAAGAGCCCCCCGCCACCGAACTATAGCCCTTCCAACCGGCCTTCCTCCGAAGCGGGTACCTGGTTGCGGACCACAAATTACACCGTTAGAATTCGGGCATGTTCAACCTCGGCATGCCGGAAATCATCCTGATCCTCGTTGTCGCTCTGATCGTCATGGGGCCGAAGAAGCTCCCCGAAATGGCCAAATCTCTCGGGAAGGGCCTTCGTGAATTCAGGAAGGCGGCCGATGATCTGAAGGAGAGTGTGGAAAAGGATCTGCGGCCGGACGATGCGAAACCATCAAAAGAGAAAAATTTGATCTCGCCCGACCAACCAACGCCTTCAGAAGGGGCCGGCGATGGCGAAGCAGACGGGGGCGAGGCAGACGGGGGCGAGGCAGACGAGATCAAGGCCGGCGCAGATACGCCCGGGATGGACAAGGTCGGCGCTCCCGATGCGACGAACTCCGGTAAGACCGGGCCGAAATCTGCAGGCTGAACGTGAGAGACAAGACCCAGCCCTTCACCGGGCACCTGACCGAGTTGAGGCAGCGGATCATCGTCTGCCTCTCCGCCCTCGGATTGAGCCTTGTTCCGGGCTGGTTCGCCTCGAAACCCGTTCAGGATTTTCTTCAGGCCCCTCTGAACGCCGCTCTTCCAGAGGGATCGCAGATCGTCAACCTCGCGCTGACCGAGGCGTTCTCGAACCGGATGCGCGTGGCACTCATCGCCGGACTCTTCTTCTCCTTGCCGGTTATCCTCTATCAGATCTGGCGCTTCGCGGCGCCCGGGCTTTACGCCAATGAACGCCGCTATATCGCCGCCTTCACGATTGCGCTCACGCTTCTCTTCTTCGCGGGAGCCATCTTCGGCTACATGTTCATCTTTCCCGCAACGCTGCTGTTTTTCGCCAATTTCTCGCCTGATGAGATTCCCGCATATATTTCCCAGGCGTCCTACCTGAGCTTCGCGTTCTGGATGTTCATCGCTTTCGGCGCCGTGTTCGAAACGCCTCTCGCGATCATCCTGCTTGCCCGCTTCGGCATCGTCGACGCCCGACGATTGGGCAGGCAACGCAAGTACGCACTTCTGCTCTCCTTCGTCGCGGCGGCGCTCGTTACCCCGTCGCCCGACGTCTTCACACAAACGATGCTCGCACTGCCGATGTACCTGCTCTTCGAGGTAGGCGTCATCGGAGCGCGCATCATCGGAAAACGGCGCTCCTCCGAGGAGGCCGAGGCCCAGACGGGGGCGGCCTGAAGCTCTCGGAGGGCCCCCAGCCCGTGCCTCCCGCCCGTTAAAGAAATAGAACCCCACGAACGATAAGAATCCCGTGGAAAACAGTGACGATTCAGAGCTTCTGGACCGGGCGCGGTTAGAGCAGATTCTGCGCGCCGCCGTGAAGCAGGGCGCTTCCGACGTCCACTTCAAGGCGGGCGAGCGCATACTCATGCGCGTGCAGGGGGCGCTTCATGGCCTCAATCTGCCCCGGCTCACGCCCGGGGACACGGAGGGCCTCTTCGAGTCGCTCCGGCCCGATCACCTGCAGGAGGTGACCGCGCAGAATCTGAAGGAAGCCGATTTCTCCTTCGCCGTTCAGGGCGCAGGGCGCTTTCGCGTCAATGCTTTCCGCCAGCGGGGAAGCGTCGCACTGGTCGTCCGTGTCATCCCCATTCGGATTCCGGGTTTCAAAGAGCTGAACCTTCCGGACTCGCTAACCGACATTTCGGAGATGAGCAGAGGCCTGGTGCTCGTTACCGGAACGACCGGTTGCGGCAAGTCGACCACACTTGCCTCCATGATCAATTTAATCAACAAAACGCGGACCGCCCATGTGATTACGATCGAGGACCCGATCGAGTTCCTCTTCTTGAACGAACGCTCGTCCGTCGTTCAGCGGGAGCTCGGGACAGATACAAGCACCTTCGCAAGCGCCCTCCGGGCTGCGCTTCGCCAGGACCCGGACGTAATCATGATCGGGGAGATGAGAGACACGGAAACAATCGACATTGCGCTCAAGGCCGCCGAGACCGGACACCTGGTGCTCAGCACGGCGCACACCACGGACGCCGCAAAGACCATTCACCGGCTCCTCTCGGTATTCCCCCTCTCGGAGCAGCAGATGGTC
>CBDUXZ010000345.1:0-3078 GCA_965371325.1 uncultured bacterium
CCTTCTTCAGCGCCTTCATCTCTGACTTGATATAACTCTCCGCCGCGGGGGGATGGCACAGCACCCCCTCCGTCAGACCGATCTTGTCGCGAAAACGCACCAGCCGGGCGTCTATCAGATCACCCGCCTGAAACGAGAGGGCCCGATCACCCGCCTCGATGCGAAGCGCTCTACCGCTCCACAGATCCCTCACCGAGAGGAGCGGCGCCTTGGTCTTCTTGATTCGGAACAGCCCGTGCTGATGATGGAGAAGCGCTTCAATCAGTTCCCGCTCATGCGGTGTCATACCCTCGCCGTGCTCTTCAAGGTAGGCGCGAATTGGTACAACGCCGCGAGCAAGAGGCCGCTCGAGGATGAACCATTCAATAAACAGGATCATGCGTAGCTCGAAGAACGCGTCGTCTTCAAACACCTCCCCCGTTACCCCGAAGTACTCCTTGCGCCCGACTTCGAGCTCGGCGGCGTAGGCCTGACCCGTCATTGCCTTGATAGCGCGATCCAGCTGCACCTTTATCTTGCCCATGATTCCTTCCGTGGGACGGGCCATGCCGCCGCGAAGACCCGGCCCGACTACCGCGCATCGGCCCCCTGGCCGGCGGTTTCAATCAGCGCCACGAAACGATCGAACAGGTAGTCCGGATCGTGCGGCCCGGGGCTTGCCTCCGGGTGATACTGAACGCTGAAGATCGGGTGCTGCGTGTGCCGCAACCCTTCGACTGTCCGATCATTCAGGTTCACGTGCGTGAGGACGACCTCCCCGTTCCCGCCGAAGCCGTCCATGGTCAGCGCAAATCCATGGTTCTGCGCCGTGATCTCGACCTTCCCTGTCGCCTCATCCATCACGGGCTGGTTCCCCCCGTGGTGGCCGAACTTGAGCTTGTACGTCATCCCTCCGAGGGCGAGTCCCAGGATCTGGTGCCCGAGGCATATTCCGAAGATCGGCTTCTTGCCGATGAGTCCCCGGATCGCCTCGATGGCGTAAGTCACCGGTTCGGGGTCTCCCGGACCATTCGACAGGAAGATGGCGTCCGGATTTCGGTTCAGGACCTCCTCGGCCGTTGTGTCGGCCGGAACCACGGTGACATCGAGGTTTCGATCCACAAGTCTTCGCAGAATGTTCCGTTTCACGCCGAAATCATAGGCGATAACCTTCCATGTCCGGCGTGCGCGCCTTAACGGAAGCGCCGGTGCGCCCTTTCCTTCGAGTATTTTCAAGCTCCCCTCGGTCCAGTCATAGGGGCGAAGCGTGGTGACCTCCTTTACCAGATCGCGGCCCGCGATACCGCGGGATCGTTGCGAGAGCTCGACGAGTGCTTCGGCATCATCAATGTCCGTCGAAACGGTTGCCATCTGGGCGCCGTGATCGCGAATGTGCCTGACGAGGGCGCGGGTGTCGATCCCCTCCACCCCCACGACCCCGTACTCCGCGAGATAACTCGCAAGTGTCTGCCTGGCCCGCCAGGAGGATGCGATAGGAGACTGTTCCCTCACGATGAAGGCGCCGACCCAGGGGCGCTTCGACTCCACGTCCTCCGGATTCACCCCGTAGTTTCCAATCTCGGGGTATGTCATGACGACCATTTGCCCGTGATAGGAGGGGTCCGTCAGTATCTCCTGGTAGCCGCACATGCTCGTGTTGAAGACGATCTCATTCGTGAGCGTTCCCTCGGATCCAAAGCTCATGCCACGGAACACCCTGCCGTCAGCCAGGGCGAGGATTGCCGGCTTGGAGCGGCTCAAAGAATCCCTCCTCGATCCAGATCGAACACCGTCTTCCCGCCCACGATGGTCCGGACTGCACGGCCGATGAGCTTCCATCCGGCGTAAGGAGTGTTCCGGCTCTTCGAGTAGAACTGCTTCGGATCCACCTCAAACTCAATCTCGGGATCGATCAGCGTCACATCCGCCTCCGCGCCCACCGAGAGATGGCCTTTATCGAGTCGGAGTATGGATGCCGGTGCCGATGTCATTCGCTCGATGGCCGTCTCGAGGGGAAGATCGCCATCCCGAACAATTTTCAGGATGAGCGGGAGCGCCGTTTCGAGCCCCACAATACCGTTCGGAGCCTTGTCGAACTCCACGTCCTTCTCGACCGGGCTATGGGGCGCGTGATCCGTAGCGATCACATCGATCGTCCCGTCCCGAACCGCCTCCCTCAGTGCACGCACGTCCGACTCCGATCGGAGCGGCGGCGCCATCTTTGCGTCCGGATCAAAATTCAAGATGGCTTCGTCCGTGAGCGTTAGATGATGCGGTGTCGCTTCGGCGGTGACGTCGATGCCCCGATCCTTCGCCTCCCGGATCCTGCGGATGGCCCCGGAGGTGGAAACGTGGGCAATGTGCAGTCTGCCGCCGGTCATCTCCGCCAGGATGAGATCCCGCGCCACCATGACCTCTTCGGCGGCGCTCGGGATACCCTTCAGGCCAAGGCGCGTTGATACAAGCCCTTCATGCATCACGCCACGCTCCATGAGATCCCTGTCCTCGCAGTGGGAAATAACGACCAGGTGAAACAGATTTGCGTATTCGAATACGTGTCGGAAGACGTCGGCGTTCATGATGGTGTTCCCATCATCACTCACGGCTACGATGCCCGCGTCACGCATCTGCCCAATCTCGGCGAGGGATTCCCCGGCGAGGTCCACCGTCGCGGCGCCGACGGGAAAAACGTTAACGATCCCCTCCCGGCGCGCTTTTCCGAGAATGAACTCCGTGATGGCGGCATTGTCGTTGACTGGAATGGTGTTCGCCATGCAGGCGACGCTGGTGAATCCCCCCGCCGCGGCCGCGCGCGTCCCGCTCAGAATGGATTCCTTGTATTCGAACCCCGGTTCACGCAGATGGCAATGCATATCAACGAGGCCGGGCACCACCCATTTGCCCACAGCCTCCACATACTCTTCTTCGGGAGAGCTCGTGGAATCAGCCTCACCCCGCCGAACGACGGCCGCGATACGTCGCCCGTTGATCTTGAGGTCGTACTCACCGTCGATCCGGTTATGCGGATCAATAAGACGTCCGTTGCGAATCCACAGTCTCAGTCGCTCCTTGGTCCGGCAAGCAGGTAGAGAATGGCCA
>CBDUXZ010000346.1:0-3076 GCA_965371325.1 uncultured bacterium
GTGAGATAGGCAAGTGTCTGGGTCGTTGAAAAAGAGAAACCGTTCGGGAGAATTGGCAGGAATTCCTCGATTGTTTTCCGCCGGAACACCCGCAGTCCGGAGTTGAGATCCGGTATCTTCGTGCCCGACAGGTAATTCGCCACCCAGCCGAGGACCGCTTTGAAGGGCTTGCGCAAAGGCGAGGTCTGCGATTCCCTGGTCCGGGCGCCCACCACCATTTCATAATCTTCGAGGCTGGCGAGCAGGTTCGCCAGATCAGAAAGGCGATGCTGACCGTCGGCATCCATGATCGCGACGATCTCTCCCGCCGCGTGCCGGATGCCTGTTTTGAGGGAGGCCCCGTACCCGATGTTGTAGGGGTGCCGGATGACCCGGATCCCCCTCGATTTCAGAACTTCGCCCGTCCGATCCGTGGAACCGTCGTCTACGACCAGAATCTCATAGTCGGGGGGCGCCCCCTCCAACTCCTCTATCAGGGTCAAGAGCGCCGCCTCTTCGTTGAACGCCGGGATGACCACCGAAACGCGTGGTGCGCTCATTCGATTATCCTCCCTTGCTGAACCAGTCGTGCCACGGTAATTATCCCGGAGACGCGAGGATGACAAATACTCAGCTTCGCCGCCGGGCCACCACCACGATCTGGCTTCCACAATTCGGCACGTTCAGAAAAAGCGCACCATAGATCAAACGCAGAACGGCCTTCTTGAGCGGCCCAAGACCCTTGTCCGCCGCGGAGGGCCCGACCGACCCCCCCAGACCCAAGGCAACTCCCATGACGAGGCGGTAGAGGGGATCGTACATCGGAAAGCCAAAACGGCGAAATCGAATGAGATCGAAGCCGGCCCCATCCAGAAGCATGGCAAGCCGGTCGTGATCGTAGGTGCGGAGATCCCCCGCTGCACGGTCGGTGGCCATAAGTCTGCCGCCCGGCACGGTGAGAACGAGGTGACCGGACGTCATGGCCGCCAGGTTTGCGAGGGCCGCCTCCTCGTCCTCTACGTGTTCGAGCACCTCTGAAAGAACGACGCAGTCGAAGCGCTCATCCAGTCTGTCCCTGGTTATGTCCAGCTCGAAAAAGTCGGCTTGTACCCGGCGTCTTGCGTGATCGAGGGCGGATTTGGCCAGTTCCGTTCCGGCCAGACGGACCTCAGGATGCGCGCGGGCCACGTCCTGGAGGAGGAACCCCTCTCCGCACGAAACATCGAGCAGGGACGAGAATTCAAGCCTGGAAAGCTCCAGCCGCAGGAGGCGGCGCCTGTGGCGCGACATGGGACCCCACGCCCCGGCATCGCCGGTCGTGGCCCAATATCTCTCATAGAACTCTTTTCCCGGATGTTTCAGCGTTTTATTCATGCACTCCCCTGCGGATCTCAAAAGCGCGATGCCGCAACCGCTCGCCGGCGCTCCCCGATCCAGGCCAGTATCACGCTCGCCGACACGCCGGCAAAAACCATCAACGCCGGCACGACGGGAAGCCGGTAGCGGGGCTGCGCGTAGAATATGAGGTGAGGCAGCGTGTAGATCACGACCAGCGTGAGGGCCAGAAGCGCTTCCTGTCGTTGGCGGTGCAAAAAGAGCCCTGCCAGGAACCCGGCGTACAGGATAAGGTTCAGCGCGCCTGTTGGGATGGTGATCCAAGGCCGGTTATAGGCGCCCCGCTCCGGCGCCAGCCCCCACATCCGCCGGAACTTCAGGGCGACAAACTGCAGGTACTCACCCGGTTCATCGATCACGTCCTGGATCACCTTGCCCGCGGCGATAAGCACGCCGCCGGCGTTGCCGTGGGCCTCGTCAAACGCCATTCCCTTCCTGGCCAGCCGGTCCTTCGTCTCCTCGAAGTACTTCGGATCGCCCTCAATTCTTCCCTTCGCTTCGAGCGTGGCCTGGGCAAGAACGCCGCCCGCCCCAAGGTTTGGTGGGAGGAAAAGACTCTTGCCGGACCGCACCGTGTGGTAAGCATGCCACGGAATGAGGGTGAGGCAAAACACAATGAGAAGGAGCGTCAGTCCCTTCATCGCCCTTATGCGCTCGGGGTGAGCGATGAGGATCCAGAGAATGAGCAGTGGGGGCGCTATGTAGGTTTCGGGATGATTCAGTGTCGCCAGACCCAGAATGAATCCCGCAACGGCCGCGTTTCGATGGTCCGGGTTCCGCGAGAAGCGCAGAAAAGTCGCGAGCAGCAGCAGCCCGAAGAACACGGACAGCGTTTCGGTCAGGATCTTACCGGTGTAGTGGAAGAAGTAGGGGTACACGGCCATCGCGAGGCCGGCCAGCAATGGCCCCTGCCCGCCCGTCAGCCATCGGCCCACCCGGACCACGCCCCAGCAGGTAAGCGCGCCAACAAAAGCGTTCACCAGGGTTACCGTGAAAAGGGTGCCTCCCAGGGCCAGCACCCCAGCAACGTAGAGGGGAAAAACCGGACCGTGATGGTAGGGCTGCCCGCCGCTGTCGGGGCTCCACCAGCCCTTTCCCGACAGGAGGTTCTCGGCGACGGCGGAATACTCGCTGGCGTCACCCGCGCGGTAATAACCCTCGTCCGGATGCCTCGCGTTATCGAATCCGACCCATGCCAGGCGAAGAACGATGGCGATCAGAAACACGGCCAGGGCGCCGCGATCCCGAAGCGCCTCCCCCAGGGAGGATTTCGACTCCGGGCCGCTCAAGTTTTCCCCCCGAACCGCTCCTTGAGCCGCTCATAATCCGACTGCGCGCGTTCGTAGTCATCAGGGCGGCCGATGTCGAGCCAGTAGGCATCGGTTTCCCAGCCTACCACCTTCTTTCCCGCGCCCAGAAGCGTGGCGATGAGATCCGGCAGATCCATCCGCTTCCCCCGCTCGATGAACGGCGCGACCGCCGGATCGAGCACACAGATCCCCATGCCCACCAGATAGTCGAGAGTCGGCTTCTCGACGTAGCGGCGGATCTGATTGCCGTCCATGGTGTTCACGACACCGAAGTTGATCGTGAGGGGGCGACGATTGAGCGCGACGGTGATCATCCCTTCGCTGGAATGGTGGTATTCCCAGACCTTCCCAAAGGAGAGGTCCGTGAGGATGTCACCATTCATGAGCAAAAT
>CBDUXZ010000347.1:0-3075 GCA_965371325.1 uncultured bacterium
CCCTATTTCGGCCGCGAAGGCCGCGCCGACACGGCCGGCAACAACGAGCGCGGTGACGAGCGGCGCCAGCTCCCGCGTCAGCGCCATTGCCACCATTCCGCCGATGAGGCTCCCGGCGCCCAGACGCTTCATCTGATAGAAGGTCTGCATGGCGAGGATAACGCCGATCAGAAAGGTTACGAAGCCGATGATAGGCAGGGACCGCAGTCCGATCTCTTCCATCTGGCGCAGGATGGCGCGATCGCCGAGAAGCCGGCGGCCCCGCGCCTGCTGGCTGAGGAATCGAAGCGTCTCGGTGAAGAGCCACCAGACGCTCGAGGTGTGGCGGAGAAACGCGATGCCATTCCGGCCGATGAGGCCCAGCATTCGGGTTGGCAAGGGCGAGTCTGACATCGGACTGAGCAACTCCGGCGGGAGGTGGGCGCGTTCAGGTTCCCTTGAGGGCATCGTCGCGCGTGGAAAAGATCTCGAACACGTCGGCAAGCCGGGCAAGATCGAAGACGTCACGCACGGCCGTGGTGAGACCGGCCAACCGGAAATTCCGTCCCTCTCGGCGCGCCCATTGAAGCCCTTCAATCAACGTCGCGATGCCCGAACTGTCCATGTAGCCGACGCCGGACAGATCGACCACGACGCCTTTGGCGTTCTCCTTCAGCGCCTTGCTCTGGGCCTCACGCACGCGGGGCGAGGAGTGCATGTCGACCTCCCCACGGACCGCCAGAACCGACAACCCTTCGGTTATTTCCACGCTGAGTTCGAATTCCATTCTTACTCGGGCTCCTGTTCGGGGTCTTCCGACTTTCGCCGTTTAATCAAGGTGAGACGCGTGCCCGGGCCCGCTTCCGTGTCGTAGGAGACTTCATCCATGACGGCCCGAATGAAGTGTGTTCCGAGGCCTCCCGGCTCGATCTGGTCGAGGGGGCGGGGTTTTATCGCGTCGCGATCGGGCTTTACCCCTTCATCTATAACAACGAAGCAGACACCCCGCTCGATGCACCCCGCTTCGATAACGATGTTCTTTCGTTTGTCACCGCAATACGCGTGGCGGATCACGTTCGTGCAGGCCTCGTCCAGGGCGAGCACAATGCGCCTTGTTTCCTCTTCGCCAAAACCGCCGGCGATGGAAATCTCCTGCACCAGGCGGCGCATCAGGTAAAGCTGCTGCGGATCACTGGGGATTCGGATGGCGACCATCCCCTCGGGCGTTTTCACCCGGGCCTCCTAATCCGATCCCGGCAGCGCGACCGCGAGGAGAACGATGTCATCACGCGCCGGGCCGTAACGGAAGGCGCCCACGCCGTCAACGATCGCGCGCGCCATTTCGGCAATGGGGAGATGCGCCTTCTCCGGGAACAGCTTCTCGAGCCGCTCGATGCCGAAGAACTGGCCCTCTGTGTCGCGCGCCTCCGTAAGTCCGTCGCTGTAGAGCACGATCCGATCCCCGGACGCCAACTCGACCGCCTCCTCCTTTACCCCGCCGCGAAGCTCCGGCTCCACCCCGAGGAGGGGCGCCGACACACCGAGGCGTTCACAGGTCCCTTTGCTTTTTCTCCAGACGAGGGCGGGCGGGTGCCCCGCCGAAGCCCAGGCGAGGCGACGCGTGGGAAGATCCAGTCGTGCCACGATCATCGTCATGTACATGCCGAGCTCGGCGAACTGCTCGTACACGAAACGGTTCATGGCCAGGAGAGTCTCCGATGGAGATGCGCCCGCCACGACCAGGCGCTCGAGCTCCACGTGCACGCGGTTCGCCACGCCGCTGGCGGCAATCCCGTGCCCCGTCACGTCGCAAACAGCGAGGAACGCCTTGTCTTTCTCCAGGTGTGTTTGAGCATAGTCGCCGCCGATCCCGATCATCGGTTCGTAGATGGTCTCTATCTCCAGATCGGGCCGGTGAACGGGGGCCGGTACGAGCGTCCTCTGAATTCGCTCGGCCAGGGCGAGGTCCTGTTCCACGCGGTGTTGCGCCTCCCGGAGCTGCTGATTGGCCTCCTCGAGCTCCGCCGTGCGCAGCTGTACCTTCTCCTCGAGATGCTCGTTCGCTTCCTTCAACTCTTCGAGAAGCCGCCTGTTCGCCCGCTGGAGGTCATAGGTTTCAAGGGCGCGCTTCACATTGATGCGAAGTTCCTCGTCTTCCCAGGGCTTGGTGAGATAACGATACACGCGGCCGGAGTTGATGGCCTGGATAGCCGAGTCAATGTCCGTGTATCCCGTGAGCACCATGCGAATCGCGTCGGGCCGGATCGCAATGCTCTTCTCCAGAAATTCGGAGCCGGTCATTTCGGGCATGCGCTGATCGGCAATGATGAGGGCTACGTCTTCCTTCTCGAGGATCTCGAGACCCTCAGCGCCACCGGATGCCGTCAGAACCCGGAAGTCCGGTTTGAAGGTGTATTCGAGAAGCTTGAGAATTGAGATCTCATCGTCGACGATGAGCATCGTATGCTGGCTGGTTTCTGTCATTCGCGTCCCCGGACACCTTCTACGCCATCGGGGCTATAGGTATCCGGGAGCATGATACCGGCGCGGGACCGGCGGGGCAACCGAGGGATCACGAGGCCCTGGGCCCGACGGGAAGTTCCACGGTGAAGGTGCTTCCGCGGCCCGGCTCGCTCTCTACTTGAATCGTGCCGCTGTGCTTGGTCACGATGCCGTGACTCACGGAAAGGCCGAGGCCTGTCCCCTCGCCAACGGCTTTCGTGGTGAAAAACGGATCGAAGACGCGCTTCACTTTGTCCGGGTCGATCCCGATACCCGAGTCGCGAACGCTGACGGCAACCTTCCCCTCCCCTGTTTTATCTTCGAGGATGCAGGTTCGCACGTAAATATCGCCTTCGCCCCCTTTATGCTCGATTGCGTCGATTGCGTTGGAGAGCAAATTCATGAAGACCTGGTTCATCTGCCCCGCGTAGCAGGCTACCGGCGGCAGATCACCGTAATCCCTGTGAACGGTGATGCGATCGCTCAGGCGATGTCCGAGAAGATGAAGCGTGGACTCCAGGCCCGCGTGGAGATCGACATCTTTGAACTCCGCCTCGTCGAGCCTGCTGAAGGTACGCAGGTCGCTCACGATGT
>CBDUXZ010000348.1:0-3074 GCA_965371325.1 uncultured bacterium
CGGAGATCACGATATCGTTTTCGCTCGCATGCGCGACAATCCAGTCATCCGCCGCGTCGGGCTGCGCCCCGACAACGACCGTTTTCAACCAGCCTGCCTGCGGAGTCCGCATCCATGCGTTGGAGACCACCGTCACCCTCAGATCGTAGCGCCTTGCGACGCGGTAGATTTCATCCTTTACGGGGCAGCCATCCGCGTCGACGAAGATCTCCATCAGTGACGCGGACCCCATGGAAGGAAGCGCCGGTAGAATCCCGGCCCGAACCGACGCATCAACCGTGCAGCGCGGCCGCCCGCTCCGCGCTCCAGAGCGCCGGCTCGACGTAGCCGCCGGACAGGTAGTCGCCACAGAAGGAGACACCGCGCTTGTCCGTATTGCGGATAAACGCTATTGCCCGAGCCTGGTGACCAACCGGGTGGAACGGCACCGCGTAGGCGTGATGCGTGACGTGCGCCTCTTCGATCCAGGAAGAGAAGCCGGGGACGTACTCTTCTAGCTCGCGCCGGCACACATCGATAATCGCGTCGTCCGGGGCGTCGACGAGCTCTTTCGACGCCGGGAAGCACGCCCATGCCTGGATCACCGCCTTTCCGGAGGGGACCATCGCGGGATTCTTCTGCGCGGCATCGATGATAATGCCCAGCTTCCCCCCTGCCCCCTGCCGCGGCACGTATGACCAGACCTTTTTCTCGAGGGGACGATCGAGGAAGAACGTCGGGAAAGCGAAGGGCGGGATTGTCACGTTCTCCAGAAACTCCCGCTCGGCGGTCCACCCGGATGGAACAAAACGAAGCGCGGCGGGCGCGGTTGTCGCAACCACAACGTGGTCGGCCCTGATCACATCTTCACGCCCATCGAGCGCAACACCCACGACCTTGCCCCCTTCCTCGACAAGGCGGGAAACTGGGGTTTCGAGCCCGATGTCGAGCCGCGCGCCCAGCCGCTCGTGGAGCGAGGCGATACCCCCTGAAAGGGAGAGGTAGTCGGTCAGGAGAATGATACGGATCAACCGTAGCAGGTGCAGAAGACTCAGGTTCGTCGATTCCGGTTCCGCGATAGCGCCGGCAAGCGTGAGGGGACGCACCAGGAACTCGCGAAGAACGGAATTCTCGCTCATCTCCAGGGCGGACAGCGTGTCGGTCAGCGGCTGCTCCTCGAGCGAGAAGGTGCTCATGGGATGCCTTAGCAAACGCCAGAGCAGAAACCATGCGAGGCGCAGGTTGCCACTGAGCCCGGCCGGCCTGAACCACGGCAACCGGTGATCGAGGAGGAACGAGTTGCCGGGCACACGGTCGTCGAAAAACCGGGTATCCCCGTGGATCTTCGAGATCGTCCCCTCGAGCCCCACATCGCGTATCAGGCCAAGCCCCCGCGTATAGCTCGAGTGATAATACTGGGTTCCGACGTCGACGCGGTCCTCGCTGCCGGCGCGCCACAGCGTGATCGCCCGGCCACCGACGCGGTCGGCCGCCTCGAGGATGCGAACCTCATGTCCCCTGCGTTCAAAGTACGTCGCCGCCCCGAGTCCCGCGATACCGGCGCCTATGACGATCACCTTCATCGATCATCTCCTCCGGTTCTCGATAACTAAGCTCCAATCACCATGTCGGCGATGGTGCGACGGTGCCAGGCGGCATCGCCGAAGGCGAACTTCGACCACTGGGCCCGCTTGAAGAAGAGGTGGACGTCGCACTCCCAGGTAAAGCCGATGCCGCCGTGAAGCTGCACCGCCCGGGCGACGGCACTCGCATAGGCGTCTGAAGCCTGGGCCTTGGCCATGCGTGCAACGCGCTCGGCACTCTCGGGCTCATTATCAAGGGTAGCGGCCGCGAGATACAAAAGTGACCGCGTCGTCTCGATATCGACCATGACGTTCACAAGTGGGTGCTTCACGGCCTGGAAGGCGCCGATGGGCTTTCCGAACTGTTCGCGGACCTTCGCATAGTCGAGGGTTATTTGAAATACGCGCTCGGTGCCGCCGGCCATTTCGGCGGCCAGTGCTATCCAAATGCCCGGGAGGATCTTGCGCAGAATGTCTCCCCCTCGGCCGGACTCGCCCAGGCGGTCGGCCGGACTCACCGATACGCCCTTAAAGGTGACGAGACCGCACCGCCGCGTTTGATCGACGAGAGAGTCTTGTTCCACCCTCAGTCCCTCCGCGCCCTGCGGGACGGCGTAGAGACTCACGCCCTCTCCCTCGCGGAATGTCCCGATAATCAGCCCGGCGCCTGGCGCATCGGGAACGAGCGCCTTGACGCCGTCGAGGAGAACAGATTCCCCCTCTGTGCGGGCGGTCGCACCCACCCGATCGATGTCCCAGCCCCCCTCCGCCTCCATCATCGCCAGCGTACCCTTCAGCTCGCCGGCGGCGATCGCGGGAAGCCACTTCGCCTTCTGCTCGCCACTGCCACCCTCACGAATGGCAAGCGTGGCCAGGAGGGTTCCGAAGAATGGGGAAGGGAGCAGCGCACGTCCCATCTCCTCCATCAGGACCGCCAGGCTTACCATGCCGAGCCCGCTCCCCCCCTGATCCTCCGGAACCGCAAGGCCGAGCCAGCCCATCTCCGCGAGGCGCTTCCAGGTCTCTTCCTCGTAGCCGGCATCGGTTTCCATGACCTTCCGGACCTTCTGGAGGTTGCACTCGGCTTCTAGAAACTTGCGCGCCTCCTGGCGCAGGATGCTCTGGTCTTCGCCGTATCCGAAATCGTCGGGAATCATTGTTTCTCTCCGTCGCTTCTCGCGCTTGTTCTCGTGGATTGCTTCGTCGCTTGATTGTTCCGATTTTCTCTGCCCGCGTTTCACGCGGGACCTCGGGCCATCCAATGACAGGTGCGCCTATTTGCTCTTTGCAAGCCCCAGAATGCGCTCGCCGATGATGTTCCGCTGAATCTCGCTCGTGCCGCCCCCAATCGTGAAGCCGAAGGTGTTCATGTAGGCCCTCTGCCAGAAGCCGTTCTCGATGGCGCGATCGGCGCCGTACCAGTACTGCGCCGCCGGACCCTGCACCTCGTTCGCAAAGCCGGCGATCCTCTGAATGAACTCGCTTCCCACGAGCTTCCCCATAAACGGGAGG
>CBDUXZ010000349.1:0-3055 GCA_965371325.1 uncultured bacterium
CTCACGCCTTCGAAAACGATCTTGAAGTGGTTGATAAGCTCTTCCATCTTCGTGTGTACGAGCTGCTTCGCGGGCCAGCGAACGCGGGTGTCGTCGATGTTGATCGGTCCCTCGGGGATCGTTTCAAGAAGCTGCTCGATAATTCGCAGCGACTGGCGCATCTCTTCCATCCGAACAAGGTAGCGATCGAAATTGTCCCCGAATTCCCCCACCGGCACATCGAAGTCGACGCGGTCGTAGACCATGTAAGGCTCGTCTTTCCTGAGATCGAGCGGCACACCCGTCGATCGGAGACAGGGACCGGTCCAGCCCCAGTCGAGGGCGTCACCGGACGAAATCACAGCGGTCCCGCGCATCCGGTCAATGAAGATCCGGTTGTGGGTAAGAAGCCTGTCGACGTCTTCGATGAGCCCACGGGTTTTGACAAAACGTTGCCGGGCCTTCTCCGCAAAGCCGGCGGGTAGATCCGCCTTGATGCCGCCGATGCGCACGTAGTTGTTGGTAAGCCGCGCCCCGCAAAGAAGCTCGATCAGATCCCAGATAAACTCCCTGGCCTCGACGAAATACAGGAAGGGGGAAAAGGCTCCGAGCTCCATCGCGCTCGGACCGATACAGGTAAGATGATCGGCGATCCGTGACAGCTCCGATGCAATGGTGCGGATGAACTTGCAGCGCTCGGGCACCTCGATGCCGAGCAACTTTTCCACGGCCATTGCGTAGGCCACGTTGTTGATGATCGCCGAGTTGTAGTTGAGCCGATCGGTGTAGGGGAACGCCTGCTGCCAGGTCCCGCGCTCGCAACTCTTCTCGAAGGCGCGATGAAGGTAGCCGATCTCCACCTCCGCATGAACGACGGTCTCTCCCTCGAGAGTGGCGATGATGCGCACGGTCCCGTGCGTAGCCGGGTGGGAGGGCCCGATGTTCAGCACCATTTGATCGGTTCCGAGGTCTTTTTCTTCGTCGGCCATCAATGCTCTCAGCTCAGTTCTTCGGACCGATGAGGGGCTGGCGTCGGTCGAAGGGGTAGTCCTTTCGCAAAGGATGCCCTTCGAACTCCTCGTAGAGCAGTATGCGGACCAGGTTCGGGTGGCCCTGAAAAACGATGCCGTACATGTCCCACACCTCCCGCTCGAACCAGTCCGTCCCCCTCCAGATGCCCGTGAGGGTTTGCATCGCGGGATCTCCCTCTTCAATGGGAACCTTGATGCGCAACCGGTGTTTGTGGGGAACGGAGTACAGGTGAATCACCACCTCGAAGCGCGGCTCCCTGGGGAGGTGATCGACAGCGGTGAGGTCAAGAAAGAGATTGTAGTGAAGGCCCGGTTCCTGTTTGAGGAAGCGGCAGATCGGGACGATCGCGCTGCGCTTTACGACAAGCGAATCGTCGCCAAGGCGGTTGTGCCAATCCAGCACGTCGTCGGAAAAGTCTTCCAGCACGCGCCGGATGGTGAGGGATGGCGTTTCATCCGCCGGCCCGGACGGCCCGGCATCCCCTACGGCTGGGGGCATGAAGTCCTCCGCTCGTGAGCGGCTATCAATCCCAGTCGAGAGCGCCCTTCCTCCACTCATAGGCGAGCGTGATGAAGACGACTCCCAGAAAGATCATCATCGCGCTGAAGCCGTACCAGCCCAGATCCCTGAACCGGACCGCCCAGGGATAGAGGAAGACCACTTCGATGTCGAAAAGAATGAAGAGCATTGCCACGAGATAGAACTTGACACTGAAGCGGCGACGCGGGCTAACCACCTGCTCCACGCCACACTCGAAGGGTTCCATTTTTACCCGGAGGTTGCGCTTGGGACCAAGAATGGTAGCGAGAAGAATGAAGGTTGCGGCCAGCCCCATGGCAACCACGAGGGTGATGAGGACCGGGACGTACTCACCAAGCATGGTTCAGGGCATCTCCAGGACTTCGATGTCAAGCGGCTGACAGCGTGGGATTGCCGCTCTGCCGCAAGCGGGCCGCTGTCCCAGTGGTTAATCGCTAAAAGGCAGGAAAGGGACGCTGAAATTCAGAGGGAAGGTAGGTGGCGACCCGCGAACTGTCAAGGGAGTCATCCCCGCAAAGCCCGTCCGGTCGCGGTTATCAGCGCGCTTGCAACACCCCCGGACCGTCGCCATAATCGCCCGGGGGAAATCTTTCGAAAAATTTGTGTCACCGCCGCGGGACAGGCCCGCGCTGACGCGGTGATGGCGGTCCTATGGGGGTTACGCGGCCCTCCCGGCGCAACAATTTCAGGAGCTATTCCATGACCATCTCAATTGGTGTTATCGGCGCCGGGAGTTTCGGCACGGCCCTGTCCAAGCTCCTCGGCGACAAGGGTCACGACGTCAAGATGTGGGTTTACGAAGCGGACCTCTGCGAGCGTATCGCCAAAACGGGTGTGAACGACGTCTATTTGCCGGACGTCAGGCTTCCGGGGAACGTTCACGCCACGAGCGATCTCCGGAAGGCCGTTGCAGGCCGCGATATGCTCCTCAGCGTCATGCCCAGCCAGTTTGTCCGGCAAACCATGACAAAGCTCGCGCCGCTCCTCGACAAGCCGATCCCCCTCGTCTCCGCGACGAAGGGGATCGAGGTAGACACCCTGATGATCATGTCCGATGTCCTGGAGGAGGTGCTCCCCGAGGGCTACCGCGATCATCTGGCCTACATCTCGGGCCCGAGCTTTGCCAAAGAAATATCGAAGGGGATGCCCACCGCCGTGAGCGTAGCCTCCTTTAACAGCGAGCTCGCCAGGTGGGTCCAGGAAGTGTTCAGCAGCACGACTTTCCGCTGCTACACGAACCCGGACGTGGTCGGGATCGAACTGGGGGGGTCCCTCAAGAACGTGATCGCCGTCACCGTTGGGATTTCCGACGGGATGGGGCTCGGCCAGTCGGCGCGGGCGGCACTCATAACCCGCGGTCTCAGCGAGATCACGCGCCTGGCCGTGAAGAAAGGCGCAGAGCCGCTCACCTTCCTCGGGCTGGCCGGGGTGGGGGATCTGGTGCTGACTTGCTGCGGGGATCAGTCGCGAAACCGGACGGTTGGACTGGCCCTCGGGCGCGGCA
>CBDUXZ010000350.1:0-3053 GCA_965371325.1 uncultured bacterium
TCCACCTCGGGGCCCACGCAATCGGGGGCGAGCGTCACGGTGCGCCCCAGCAATTCGGAGAGCCGCCTGGCCACCGGACCCAGCGAGAGCGCCGGGACCACCCGTCCCCTCGGGCGGCCCAGGTGGGAAGCCAGGATAACCGAAGCGCCCTTCTCGAGGGCGAGCGCCACGGTTGGCAGCGACGCGCGGATGCGTGCATCGTCCGAAACGGCGCCGCCGTCATCGAGGGGGACATTGAGATCCGCCCGGATGAAGACCCGCTTTTCCGCAAGATCGAGCGAGGAGATCGAGCGAAGTTTCACGAAAGGCTCGCTTAGAGAGTCCGCGCGACGAAACGCATGAGGTCCACGCAGCGGTGCGCGTAACCCGTTTCATTGTCGTACCAGGCCAGCACCTTGGCAAGCCTGTCGCCGATCACGCGCGTTGTTTGCGCGTCGACGGTGGCGCTGTGCGGATCACCGTTGAAATCGATCGAGACCAGCGGCTCATCACTGACCGCGAGAATGCCGGAGAGCGGACCCGCGGCGGCCTTCCGGAAGGCGTCGTTGATCTCCTCGGGTGTCGCGCTCCGGCCGAGGGTCGCGGTCAGGTCGACGAGAGAGACGTTGGCGTTGGGCGTCCGGATCGCCATCCCGTCGAGCTTTCCCTTGAGCTCCGGCAGAACGAGCGACACGGCCTTCGCAGCGCCCGTGGTCGTGGGAATCATCGATACGGCGGCGGCGCGCGCACGGCGGAGATCCTTGTGGGGCAGATCGAGAATGCGCTGATCGTTCGTGTAGGAGTGAATCGTCGTCATCAAGCCGTGCTCGATGCCCCAGTTTTCGTGGAGCACCTTCGCCACCGGCGCCAGGCAATTGGTGGTGCAGGAAGCATTTGACAGCACATGGTGACTGGTGGGGTCGTAGGTCTTCTCGTTGATCCCCATGGCCACCGTGACGTCTTCTCCCTTCGCGGGGGCCGAGATCACCACTTTCTTCGCCCCCTGCGTGAGGTGCCGGGCGGCGCTGTCGCGATCCACGAAGCGGCCGGTGCTCTCGAGAACGATGTCGACGCCCAGATCCTTCCACGGCAGGTCGCCGGGATCCTTCCTGGCCAGAACCCCGATCTCCCGCCCGTTGACGACGATCGCCTTCTCACGGGCCTCCACCGTGCCCGTGAAGCGGCCGTGAACGCTGTCGTACTTCAGGAGGTGCGCCAGAACACCGGCATCGGTGAGGTCGTTCACCGCGACGATCTCGAGATCCGTCGTGTTGCCCATGGCGCGAAGAACGCATCGCCCGATGCGCCCGAAGCCGTTTATTCCAACCCGGATAGACATGAAAACTCCTTGATAAAAAGAACCACCGTCCGGCCAGTCGGGAAGGACCCGTGCGGGGCCGGGTCGCGGGATGCGTGCGTGAAGGCCAAGAAATATAGGCTAAAAGAGAGGAAAGTCAACGGCTTGGGGCCTCAGGGGGGGGAAACCTTCGCCGGGGGCGCTTGCCCCGCCGCTTCGCTCGGGGATAGCATGGGGAGCGTTTGCGCGGGCGTCGCGCCAGGGGAGTTTACGGAATGAGCGTTGTGGGTGTGGGAATCGATCTCGTGGACGTCGGGCGCATGACGAGCGCCCTCACGCGGGGCGGCGATCGCTTTCTTCGCCGCGTCTTCACGGAACGGGAGGCCCGGTGGGCCAAGGGGAAGCCGGATACGGGGCGCCGCTTCGCGCTCTGCTTTGCGGCGAAGGAGGCCCTCTGGAAAGCGATGGGCACCGGGTGGCCCCGCGGCGGGAAGTTCACCGAGGTCGAGCTGCTGCAGAAGGGAGGCGCTCCGTACCTCGAGATCACGGGCGTCGCCCGCGACATTCTGGACGGGCGCCGCGTTGCGCGTGTTGAAGTCACCACCTCGGGTGACAAGAAACTCGCCGTTTGTCTCGTGCTACTCCTTCGCTAGCGCCCCGCTTCCTTCTTCAGCCAGGCGATTGCTCCCTCCAGGCGATCGTCCCCCCAGAAAAGTTCATCACCGGCGAAGAAGCTCGGCGCGCCGAATATGCCGCGGCGCTGCGCCTCCTCCGTCTGCCCTCGGAGCGCATCCTTGTTCTCCGGGGATTGCGCCCGCTCGAAGACCGCTTTCGCATCCTTTCCGAGTGCGCCGAGAATCTCCGTCACGATCGCGGCGTCGCTGATCTCCCGGTCCTCCGCGAAGTTCGCCCGGAATATCGCCCGCGTGAAATCAGCGCACCATCCCTCGCCGGAGGCCACGAGCGCGATCCGCGCCGCGAAGAGACCGTTTCGTGGAAACCGGGAGGGACGCAGGAGCGGAAAGCCGTAGACCCGGGCGCGGCGCTCCATATCGCGCCACATGTACCGGCCCTTGGCGGGGTAAATATTGAAGGGAGAGTCCTTCCATCCCTGGGCGGCGAAAATCGGTCCCAGAAGAAAAGGGCGCCAGCGCACCTCGACGCCCGCCCTGGCCCCGACCTCGTCTATTCGCATGACGGAGAGATACGAGTAGGTGCTCCCGAACTCGTACCAGAATTCAAGTTCCACGGCGGCCGTTTGCGGGCTTCAGCGTCAGGCGCGAAGCGCCGGGGATGTCGATCTTCATGGGAACGTATTCCCCCTTTCCCCAGATGGTGGCGAGGTCTTCGCGATGAGGGGAGAGGAGATTTCCGGACTGGCCGGCGTTCACGATGAAAACGCTCCGTTCCATGTCGGCGAGGTTGACCACCTGGCGCAGTCCAGGCCCCGCGACGTGCTTGAAGGGATAGGCGTAGAAGAACTGGCCGTTGTTCACCGTGAAGCTCGTTCCACGGGAGGGGTACGGCCCGAGGTTGAAGATGCGTCCCAGCACCGGGTGCGCTCCCAGCGGGTGCGGCATCGTCAGGGTATGGAGGCGTCCCCATGTCCATCCGCGGGGCTCGGGGCCGAGGCGCCTCTTCAGGTTTTGCAGCGCCTTCGTCATGGCGCGCAAAAGGACGTCGTCCAGCCGCTTTCCCTCGAGCCAGCTGGAGCCGGGATCCCGGATTATCCGCTGGGCCGCCATGATCGCCTCGTTCCAGTTTTCGAAGAGCAGGA
>CBDUXZ010000351.1:0-3051 GCA_965371325.1 uncultured bacterium
CCCCTTCGACAGCGCGACGACGCCCTGCAGGAGGCGCATGGTGAAGAGAAGAACGAAAATCGCCGAGAACTCCCTCAGCATGAACAGAAAGTAGGCGCGGCGTTTCGTCCACCAGATTTCGGGATACGGCGGGTCGTAGTCCTTGTAACCCGGTTCCGGCACGCGATACTCCCGGGTGCTCATTTCTTCCCCCAAGGCAGGATGAACGATTTCAGTTTGTCGACGGCATTCGAGAGCTTCTCTCTCTGGATGGCCGCGGCGGGATCAACGTCCTCAGGGCAGACCTCGCTGCACTCGCCGACGAAGGTGCATTCCCAGACGCCCGTCGTGCTCCCGACAAACGCGTTTCGCTCGGCGCGCCCCTCGTCCCGGCTATCCTCGTTGTACCGGTGAGCCAGCGCGATAGCGGCAGGACCGACGAAATCCTTCTCTTTCCCGTAAACAGGGCAGGCGGCGTAGCAGAGCATGCAGTTGATGCACAACGAGAATCGCCGGTAGGCCTGGAGTTGCTGCGGCGTCTGAAGATACTCGCCCTCATCGAGCTGCTTCTCCTTTTTCCGGATAATCCACGGCTTCACCCGCGTCAGCTTCTCCATGAAGTCGCTTATGTTGACGGCCAGGTCGCGCATGACGGGGAAGTTCGCGAGGGGCTCGATGGTGATGTCGCCTTCGAAGTCACGGAGAAAAGTCGCGCAGGTGAGCTTGGGAGAGCCGTTCACGTTCATGCCGCAGCTTCCGCAAACCCCCATCTGGCAGGATGATCGGTAGGTGAGGGTTCCGTCTTGGACATTCTTGATGTGGTTCAGCGCGTCGAGCACACGGGTGTCATCGTCGTAGGTCACTTCGTAGACCTGCGTCCGGGGCGCGCTGTCGCTCTCGGGGTTGTAGCGAGTAACGGTCAGTTTTTTCCTCTTCTCGCTCATCAGTACTTTCGCTCCTCAGGCTGCCAGCGGGTAATCGTGGCCGGGCGGTATTCGATGCGCGGCGCGGCCTCCGTGCGATGCGCAATGCTGTGCGCGAGAAACTCCCCGTCGTTTCGTTGTGTGTGATCGCGGCGCTGATGAGCGCCTCGTGATTCGGTTCGCTGCAGCGCGCCCTCGGCCATGGCCAATGCGAGATCCAGCATGAAATCGAGCTCGATGGCCGCTACGAGATCGGTGTTGAAGACCCGGTTGCGGTCGTCGATGCTTATTTTTCTGAAACGCTCCCTGAGCGTGAGGAGCTTGTCGCGGGTCTCCTGGATCAGCTTGCCCGTCCGGTAAACGCCGCAGCCCTTCTCCATGGAGGCCTGCATTTCATCTCGGATGGTGGCAATTCGCTCACCCCTCTGATGATCCTGGAGATAAGTCCGCTCGATGCGACCCCACTCATCGCGCGCCAGCGAGTCAGAGGGCGGTCCGACGTCCCCGAGATCCCGGATGTACTCCACGGCATGCCGTCCCGCGCGGGCGCCGAAAACGAGAAGTTCGGTAAGAGAGTTCGAGCCAAGGCGGTTCGCGCCGTTGATGGAAACGCAGGCCGTCTCCCCCGCGGCGTACAGCCCCGGGAGGGATGTGGCGCCGTTCACGTCGGTATCGATTCCGCCCATGCAGTAGTGAACGACCGGACGGATCGGAATGGGCTTCTCCACGGGATCGACCCCGATATACTTGCTGGCAAGCTCGCGCACGAGGGGGAGGCGCTCATTAATCTTCTTTTCCCCGAGATGCGTGAGATCAAGATGGACATACTGCCCGTACTTCCCCTCGAAGGCCCGCCCCGCTTCCATCTCCTCGATGATCGCGCGGGATATGAGATCCCGTGGGCCGAGCTCCATCTTCCCCGGGACGTAGTTCTCGAGGAACCGGTCTCCCTCCTTGTTGAAGAGATAACCCCCCTCCGCCCGCGACGCTTCCGTTATGAGGATGCCGGTCCCGGGGAGCCCGGTGGGGTGGTACTGGACGAACTCCATGTCTTTCAGCGGGATGCCCGCACGGTAGGCCATCCCCATACCGTCGCCGGTTTTGATCAGCGCGTTCGTGGTAAAGGGAAACACACGTCCCGCCCCGCCCGTGCAAATGATCACCGCATTGGCGAGGATGGGTGTGAAGGTCCCGCTGTGAAGATCGATCGCCGCAACTCCCTTGATGGCCCCCTCCTCGACAAGAAGCGCGGTGACAAAATACTCGTCGTAACGAATGATGCGGTCGTATTTGAGGGAGGTCTGAAAGAGAGCGTGGAGCATGTGGAAGCCGGTCTTGTCGGCGGCGAATAGCGTGCGTTTCGTAGTCATACCCCCGAAGATTCGCGTCGCCAGGCGGCCGTCGGGCTCACGGCTCCAGGGACAGCCCCAGTGTTCGAGCTGCAACAGTTCCTTCGGCGCCTCCTTCACGAATATTTCGACGGCGTCCTGATCGGCGATGAAATCGCTCCCCTTGATGGTGTCGTAGGCGTGAAGATCGAGATTATCCTCTTCGGTCCGGACGACACCCGCCGCTCCTCCCTCGGCCGAAACCGTGTGGCTCCGCATGGGATAAACCTTGGACACGAGCGCCACGGTGATTTTTGGATCCGCCTCGACGGCAGCAACGGCGGCGCGAATTCCAGCACCGCCGCCTCCCACCATCACAATATCGTGTACGACGGGATCGCTCAGGGACATGTCGTTCTCCTCCAAGGAACCTCGAAGCTACCCCGATGCGGGAGACAGTTCAAGCCGGGATGGAAGGTTGAGCACACCGTCCGCGCGGAGGGGGCGGATACAAGCGAGGTACATAACCGCCGAACCCATTAAGAGATCGGATACATTTCACAAACACCGGATGTGCAGATGGTCTATCCGGCCGGGCCTGGGCTGCCATAAAAACCCCCAGCCGCTGTGCTATCGATGAGCCTGTTCCCGTCGGGACCTGCTTTGATCAACTATGGGGAAAGCGGGGGGCGCGAAGCCTCCGAGCCCGGGTTTCCGCGGGGTCGCCAGTGTCGACGTGCAGATTTGTAGATTTTCGCCGGGTAGTAGTGGCCCAATTCATAAGTACGCTAACGTCTGGGCAGCCGATGCATCCCCGCTGG
>CBDUXZ010000352.1:0-3049 GCA_965371325.1 uncultured bacterium
CGGGCATGAAGCAGGTGAGGACGCGCATCGTGGTCGTCTTCCCGGCGCCGTTGGGTCCGAGAAAGCCGATGACCTCGCCCTGCTCGACGTGGAAGGAGACATTGCGAATGGCGGCGACATCCCCGTAGGATTTCGTCAGGTTTTCGACGTCGATCATGGGCAGCCCATCTTCGCGGCGAAAGAACTCGTGGCAATCCGTCGTCTTCTTCGACCACCGGGAGTACGCCACGTTGGAAAACATGCTGGGGGGGAAGGGATCTTATATGAAGGCCCCCTTGACGTGTCAAGCCTTGCCCCGAAAATTCCCTATTTGGCGAATAGCGCCGGGCCTCCCCCTTGCCGACGGCCGCGGGGGCGGCCATGATATCCCTCACTGCTTACGGAGGAGCATGCAATGTCGGAGCTGGCGAAAAAGGAGTGTGTACCCTGCAAGGGAGGCGTGCCGCCTCTCAAGGGAAAAGAGATTGCCGATCTACTCGGACAGATCGACGGGTGGGAGGCGGTGGGTGAGCACCACGTCACGCGAACGTACGCGTTCAGGGATTTTGTGAGTGCCCTCGACTTCGTGAACAAGATCGGCAGCATCGCCGAGCAGCAGGGGCATCACCCCGATATTTTCCTTGCCTGGGGAAAGGTGCGCGTGGAGGTCTGGACGCACAAGATCGATGGCCTGACAGAGAGCGATTTCATACTGGCCGCGAAGTGCGATGAGGTCTATCCCGCCGGTGGGGCCGCCTGACATGGAGAGGCACCGAATGCGGCTCTCGGCGACACGGGTTGGCGGGGGGGCGAACGGATGAGCGAAACCCGTGGCGGCCGCAAGTCGAACCGGCTTGTGCACGAGACGAGTCCCTACCTGCTGCAGCACGCCTATAACCCCGTGGACTGGTACCCCTGGGGGGAGGAGGCGCTCCGCCGCGCGAAGGCCGAGAACCGACCGGTTCTGCTCTCCATCGGCTACTCCGCCTGCCACTGGTGCCACGTGATGGAGCGCGAATCGTTCGAAGACGCGCGCATCGCCACGCTCATGAACGAGCACTTCGTCTGCGTGAAGGTGGACAGGGAAGAGCGGCCCGATCTGGACGACATCTATATGGCCGCCACCCTGGCTCTGAACGAGGGACAGGGCGGCTGGCCCATGACCGTCTTCCTCACGCCCGATCAGGAGCCCTTCTACGCGGGCACCTACTTTCCGCCCGAGGATCGATACGGCCGGCCCGGTTTCCCAGCACTCCTTCTCGGCATCGCGGATCTCTGGCGCAAGGAGCCCGAGCGGGTTGTGCGACAGGCAACGCAGCTCACCAATCAGCTGAAGGAGCAGACCCGCGCGGCGCCGCCCCTTCCGGTCGGCGAAGCCGAGATTGCCCGGGCGGCGGCGGATCTGGCCCAGGCCTTCGACCCCGTGCATGGCGGCTTCGGCGGCGCGCCGAAGTTCCCCCCGTCGACTTCGCTCTCGCTTCTTCTGCGCCATCACCGGCGGCACGGCAGCGAGAACGATCTTCGAATGGTGACGAAAACCCTCGAGGCGATGGCCCGGGGCGGCATGTACGATCAGATCGGCGGCGGGTTCGCGCGCTACTCGACCGATGAGCGCTGGCTCGTGCCGCACTTCGAGAAGATGCTCTACGACAACGCGCTGCTTGCGCGCGTTTATCTTCAGGCCCACCAGGCGACCGGCGAGGCGCTCTTCCGCCGGATTGCAACCGAGATCCTCGATTACGTGCTTCGCGAAATGACCGCGCCCGAGGGGGGCTTCTACTCCAGCACCGATGCCGACTCGGAGGGGGAGGAGGGGAAGTTCTTCGTCTGGACGCCGGGCGAGGTCGAGGCCGTGGTCGGGCCCGAAGCGGCGGCGGCCGTTTGCGCCTGGTACGACATCACGGACGCGGGAAACTGGGAAGGGAAAGGCATTCCGAACCTGCCGCGAAGCTCGGAGGAAGTTGCAAATACACTGGGGATGACGCCGGCGGCGTTGCGGGAGAGCATCGAAGAGGCGCGGGCAAAGCTCTACGAGGCCCGCGCGGGGCGCGTGGCCCCCGGCCTCGACGATAAAATTCTCACCGCCTGGAACGGCCTCATGATCGGCGCCATGGCGGAGGGGGCCTGGGTGCTGGGCGATCCGCGTTATCTGGCCGCCGCCCGGCGCGCGGCGGATTTTCTCCTCGAGAAGCTTCGTGGGCGGGACGGCGGGCTTTTGCGAACCTGCCGGGAGGGGAAGGCCCATCTATCCGGTGTGCTGGAAGACTACGCCTACCTTTGTGATGCGCTGATCGATCTTTACGAATCTGCGGGAGGCGATCGCTATCTCGACGAGGCGGAGCGCATCGCGTCGCGGATGATCGCGGAGTTTGAGGATCCGGAGAGCGGAGGCTTTTTCAGCACCGGGGAGAGCCATGAGAAGCTGATCGTGCGGCGCCGCGAGGCGATGGACGGCGCCACACCCTCGCCGGGCGCGGTCGCCGCCATGGCGCTCGCGCGTCTGTCATTTCATCTCGACCGGTCCGATCTTCGCGCACGCGCGGAGAAGGCCGTGGCCGCCCACGGGAAGCTCATCGCCCGTTTTCCGCGCGCCTTTTGCAAGAGCCTCGAGGTGGCCGATTTTCTTCTCGGGGGGCCGGTGGAGCTGGCCTTCCTCGGAGGGCCGGGCGACCCGTCCCTCGAGGCGCTTCGTCGGGAGGCGGCGCGCCACTACCTCCCGAACCGTATCATCGCCCATCACGAACCGGGGAGGGGTCCCTCGCTGCGTCCGCTTCTCCGGGGAAAAACGCTTGCGGATGGACAGCCGGCCCTCTATGTCTGCCGGAACTTTGCCTGCGGGGCCCCCGTGACGGACCCCTCCGCCGTCCGGGAGGCGATCGAGGCCCCGCCCTAATTCTTTCTTTTCTTTCCCCCCGAACCGATGTCAATATGTGGCCCGCCGCGGCCCCGAAGGGCCGTGACGCGGCGGCCGATCATCGCTACCTTCTTGCCCTGCCATCGGGCGCGCGGGGCCCTTCTGGGGGAGTCAGCGTGAGCATGAACATTCTCATCGTTGGGGGCGGCCTCGTCG
>CBDUXZ010000353.1:0-3046 GCA_965371325.1 uncultured bacterium
GCCTTTCGATCTGCCAGAACATCATCACGTCATTCGGCGGGGAAATATCCGTCAAGAGCGAGGTCGGCCAATATACGAGCTTCCGTATCCTTCTCCCGGTTTCCCCCGAAAACGATAAGACCGGGGCGAAACCCGGCTAGCACCCGCCTCGGCTCTCCGTTCCCTTCGATCAACGCGGCACCTTCGTCAACTTTGAAAGCAGGCTCATGACGCGATCGAGGGGCTGTGCGTTCAGCACGTCGGTCTTCGCGAGCCATGCCCTTCGCGCCGTCCCTATCCCGTTATGGGTATGAGCCAGCCCCTCTATGGAATGGGCATCGGGATTGATCGAAACGAGGACCCCCTGCTCCTTCGCGTAGCGGCAGTGCCGCCAGTCGAGGTCCTGGCGAAGCGGGTGGGCGTTCAGTTCCGCGAACTTCCCGTGCTTCGCCGCCGTGTTTATTACCGCCTGAATATTCACATCATAGCTCTTCCGGGCGAGCAGGAGCCTCCCCGTGGGGTGGCCGATCATCGAGACGTGGGGATTAGCGAGGGCCTTGCATAGTCTTTCGGTCATCTCCTTCGAGGGCATGTTGAAACGCGAGTGAACACTCCCGATTACAAAATCAAAACGCGATAACACCTTGTTCGGGTAGTCCATCTTCCCGTCGGGCAGAATGTCGCACTCGATTCCCTTCAGGATCCGGATTCCCTCGAGCCTTGCGTTGAGTGAATCGATCTCGGCGTGCTGCTCGATAATTTCCTGCTCCTTGAGACCGCCCGCGTAGGCAGCTGACCTGGAATGATCCGAAAGGCCGAGGTAGGAAAGCCCCATGGATCTTGCCGCCTTCGCCATACTCTCTATGGAAGCCTTCCCGTCACTCCAGGTCGAATGGGCGTGAAAGACACCCTTCAGATCATCCACATCGACGAGGATCGGGATCCTCCCCTCCTTCGCCGCAGAAATTTCACCTGTGTCTTCACGCAGCTCGGGAGGAATGTATGAGAGACCCAGCGCGTCGAAGAGATCTGCCTCCGAGGCGCACTTCACCGATCGCTTTCCCCTCCAGAGCCCGTACTCGTTGAGCTTGCACCCCCGCTTCTGCGCCAGCGCGCGCATGGCGATGTTGTGAGCCTTGGAGCCCGTGAAGTAATGCATGGCGAAGGGAAATTCCTCGGGCTTCACCGCGCGGAGATCGACCTGCAGACCATTTTCGAAAACCACGCTCCCCTTCGTATCGCCCGCCGCGAGGATACGATCCGCGCCGGAGAGCTTCACGAACCGCCGCACGACCTCTTCGGGCTTCGTCGTGGCAACTATCACGTCGGCGTCATGCACCACTTCCTTGCGCCTGCGGAGCGATCCCGCTATCTCGATTTTTCGGACAATGCGAAGCGCTCGGAGCATCTCCACCACCGTATCCGCCCGCCCGCGCGCATCCACCCAAAGAAAGCTTCCCGCGTGCTTCTTGGCGAACGCGATCCCCTCCAGAATTTTCTTCTGTGTTTTCTCCCCGAAGCCCGGAAGCTCCAGAAGCCTGTTCTCGTGGCAGGCGTACTCCCGCTCCCCCACCGATTTGATCTCCAGTTTCTCAAAGAGCGATCTCACCTTCCCGGGCCCGAGGCCGGGGATGGCAACCATATCGAGGAGGCCTTCAGGAAGAGACGCGCGGAGCTTGTCGTGGTAGGCCAGCTTTCCCGTCCCGATCAGCGTTTCTATCTTTTCGGCGAGCGCATCCCCTATTCCCTTCATCTCCCGAAGCCCGTTCCGGCTGACCAGCGCCTCCAGATCCTGATCGAGTCCCTCGATGAGGCGGGCGGCGTTGTGGTAGGCGCGCACCTTGAAGGGGTTCTCGCCCTGAAGCTCCAGGAGCGTCCCGATCTCCTCGAGGATCGCGGCTATCTCCTGCTTCGTCGGCTTTCGCCGGGCTGCCGCCATCGGGCATACTCCCGCATTCGGTTCAATCAAAGAGGGAAATCAACCACCCATGTTGCGCTCAGGTTCCGGAGGAGGCCCGGCGCCGGACAAGCGTGACACCTGCCGAGGCGACGCCCGACATGAAGGGAGGGCGGGGCTTTCGAAGGGTTATCGCGACGCTGCAGGCAGCCGGGAATCGTTCCAGAAGCTCCCTCGCGATGCACTCTCCAAGCGCTTCGAGAAGAACCCATGTGCGCATCGAAGCTATCCGCGCCGAGATACGCTGAATGTCGGCGTAGTCGATCGTTTCAGAGATCGCGTCGGAGAGCCCCGCCTTCTCGAGGTCGGCTTCGAGGGAGATATTCGCCTCGATCGATTGCGCGGCGGCTCGTTCGGACTCCGTGACACCGATCTTCGCGGTGAGCGTCAGCCCTTCGAGGAATACGCGGTCGCTCGCCGTTCTTGATTTCACGAAGCACCCGCCTTCTAGCCCCCGGCCAGGGGAGAGAGCATGTAAACCGAATCGTCGTCCTTGAGCTTTCTGTCCAGTCCCGCGGGCCAGGGAAGCCGCTCCCCGGATACAAGGATGCTCTCCCGGATGACCTCGTGCTCATCGAGCACACGGTCGAAGTCGACACGGCGCTCTTCACCGGCTTTTCGAAGGGCCTGCTTGAGCGTCGTGCCCTCCGGCAGCTCCAGGTCGAACTCGTGATCCAGAAACGTGCCCAACATGTAGCCCTTGAGCAGGAAGTGTACTTTCAAGAGGCGTACCTCACGCGCTGATACTCCCCGTTTCCGCGGCGCTGATCCTCAGCAGAGAATGGCCATGAAGATGATGCCCGGAATGATCGCGAAGAGAAAGCCGATGACGATGATCACGATCTCGCCGGTCGTGTACTCGCAATCGGCCTTGACTTCAGCGTCAACGATCGTGAGGCCATTGGCCGACGCGAGACGGACCAAGTCTCCAAACGCTTCCGCCACTTCCTCGGGGGTGCCCGCTTCCTGAACCCGGACCTCGTATGCGTCCAGTTTCCCCGAGGCTTCACGCAGGGCCCCATTGAAGGGGATCACCCACTTCGCCCGCGAAAGGGCCTTTCGTGCACGCCCGGTCTGCTCCCGTGCAAGGGATCGCGATTCATCGAGGCC
>CBDUXZ010000354.1:0-3039 GCA_965371325.1 uncultured bacterium
CGTGATCTGCAGACCGGGGTTTCGTCCGGCATGCACCAGCTGCAGCGCATTCACGAGAAACTCGATCTCGCGAATCCCACCATGCCCCAACTTGACGTTCCAGGCGCCCTCCGTGATCCGTCGGGATTCCGCATCGATGCGTTGCTTCATCTGACGCATGTCTTCGAGGGTGCCCATGTCGAGAGTTTTCCGGTAGATCATAGGCGCAATCATCCGGAGAAATTCTTCTCCGAGGCGCCGGTTCCCCGCAACCGGCCTGGCACGCAGGAGCGCGGACCGTTCCCAGGTTTCTCCCCACGACGCGTAATAGACTTCGGAGGCCATGAGTGAGTTCGCCAGCGGTCCACGGCTTCCGTCCGGACGCAAGTTCAGATCAACACGGAAAACAAAACCGTCCTGGGTCACCTCACCGATAGCACGCGTGATCATTTCTGACAGTCTCACGTAGTAGGCATGCGCCTCGAGGCTCTCTCCTCCCTCCCCCCCCTCCGTCCGGCCGCGACTGGAGCTGTAGACGTAAATCAAGTCGATGTCCGAACTGAAGTTAAGCTCATGCGCACCGAGCTTCCCCATGCCGATAACCACAAATTCACCCTCGAGCCTCTCGCCACCGAGGGTCTCTACCCAGGGGGTGCCGTAGCGTTGCCGGAGCTGCGCTTCACAACAGGTGACGGCCATGTCGAGGGCACATTCTGCGAGCAGCGTCAGCTCGCGCATCACGGCCTCCACGTCTGCCCGGCCGGTAAGATCGCGGGCCGCAATGCGAAGCATCTCGGATGCCCGCACGCGCCTCAGGGCACGCTGCAGGGATACAATCGACCCTGCCTCGCCTTCCTCCCCGGAGAGCGCCCGGTCAAACTCCGCGCGCAATGCATCTTCGCTCTTCTCCCGATCAAGCCAGGCCGAAGAGGCGAGCGTGTCGAGGGCGACGGGGTGCGTCGTGAGGTAATTCGTCAGAAACCGGCTGGCCCCCAGAACGGGAACGAGAAGCGTCAGTTTCAGGCGGTCGTAGTCGAAGGGGCGCGAAAGGTGCTCCCGGCGCGCCTCCATATAACGGAGCAGCCCGATGAGCGCCGCTCCCGGATCGGCACAATCCATCATCAGCGCAAGAATTTCTTCGGCGTGCTCGGGGAAATCTTCGTGCTCGGATAGCTGGAGAAGATGCTGAGCCGTATCTTCGGGGTGGAGAAATCCGCAGGCGTCGACGGCCCTCAACAGGGCTTTCCGATCCCGTTGGCCGAGGGCAATCGCGATTGCCTGCGTGTGCGCGGTAGCGGTGCCCCGTTCCGTCATTTTGACGCTGGGTTTTCGAAGAGTGCGCTGATGGTTTTTTCGTACGGGGACCTTGCGATCCCCTTCTCGGTCACGATGCCCGACACATAGGCTGCGGGCGTGACGTCGAAAGCGGGATGAAGGGCCCGTGTTCCCTCCGGCGCGATCTGAAGCGTGCCCACCCGCGTGACTTCCTTCGGATCGCGCGACTCGATGGGAATTCCGGCTCCGGTGGGCGTTCTGAGATCGATGGTCGAAAGGGGGGCGGCGACGAAAAAGGGGATTTCATGGGTCCGCGCGAGCACGGCGTGCGTGTAAGTGCCAATCTTGTTGGCCACGTCTCCGTTCGCCGCAATGCGGTCGGCGCCCACGAGAACGAGATCGATCTCACCACGCTGCATCAGGTGACCCGTCATGTTGTCGGTCACGAGCGTAACGGGGATTTTGTACTTCTGAAGCTCCCAGACGGTCAGACGGGCCCCCTGAAGGAAAGGACGGGTTTCGCTGCAGATGACATGAACCTGCTTGCCCGCATCCACGGCCGCGCGGACAACCCCGAGTGCCGTTCCGTAACCCCCTGTCGCGAGCGCACCCGCATTGCAATGGGTGAGAATGCGCGCGCCCTCCGCGATCGCCTCCGCGCCGTTGCGGCCGATGGCCTTGCAGATCTCGACGTCTTCGAGGTGAATCTCCAGGGCTTCCTCCTCGAGCGCCTTACGAATCTCGGGCACGGGGCGCGACCGCTCCCTCAAAAGGCGTCCCTTCATGCGCTCTATGGCCCAGAAGAGATTCACCGCCGTCGGACGGGTAGCCGCCATGCGTTTGCAAAGCGCTTCAAACGACTCCCTGAAAGCCTCGAACGTCTTTCCGTCGATCTGCTTCGCACCGAGGGCGAGCCCCATCGCGGCGGTCACCCCGATGGCGGGGGCGCCGCGCACAACCATATTCTCGATGGCGCGGGCGGTCTCCTCCGCGCTCCGACATGCGAGCATGACCTCTTCTCCCGGCAGCTTGCGCTGATCCAGAAGGAGAACGGCGTCGTCCGCCCACGCGATGGTCCTGAAGCTCGTCATCCCGTCTCTTACTCCGCGCCTGCGACCCTACCCTCGCAGGCTTTGCCAATGCCGTTGCTATCTTCCGAAAAGCCTATCGAGTTCCCTCAGCCCCTGATCGAGGAGATCGGGTTCCGGATCGGCTGGTTTCTCATCCGCGGGGTCCACATCTCCCGGCTTCTCATCCGTGGTTTTCTCCGGCGCCGACTCCCCGCCTGTGGAAGCGTCCGGGCCTTCGCGCGCCTTTTCCCGCTTGTCGCCTCCCCCTCCAAGGATCCCCTTCAGACCGTCCTTCAGAATGGATGCGCCGTCGCCGGTGACACCTCCAATCCCACGGAGAAGCACCCCGAGAGGCCCGAGTGAAATCATCGAGGCGTTGGGCACGATGGAAGGTTCCTCGAGGGTGCCGGTAATCCGGACGGGAACGGGTGATACTTTTACCGACGACGCATCCAGGATGGGCAAAGAAGCCACTGTGACCATCTTTTGCGTTCCGGCGGGGGTCAGCTCGACAGTCGTGTTGTAGTCGAGCGTCTGGTCAAGTCCAACGCTCCCACTCCCCCGAAGATCGTAATCGATGGTCTCGAGCTGAATGTCTTCGCTCCGGACACGGCCGCGGTCAATCGTGAAATGCTGCCTGAAGATTTCGAAGGTGTTCTCTTCGCTCAGGCTGCCCAGCTTCCCGACGGGAACGATCTTCGCGAATACACCCAGG
>CBDUXZ010000355.1:0-3036 GCA_965371325.1 uncultured bacterium
ACAACATCAAGAAGTACGGCGGCTATATACCGGGTATACGACCTGGGAAACGAACGGCCGATTACATCGATCGGGTACTGGTGCGGATTACCCTGGTTGGCGGACTCTATGTATCCGCGGTGTGTATCCTGCCGACCTTTCTGATAGCGGGCATGAATACACCCTTCTACTTCGGAGGAACCGCCCTGCTGATCGTGGTGGGGGTGGCCAAGGATACGATGGCCCAGATAGAGAGCCATTTGATCATGCGTAATTACAGCGGCTTCTTGAAAGGGGCGCGCGTGAAAGGTCGCTCCGACAGATAGACCGGGGAGAGAACCCTGAATCTTATAATGCTGGGACCTCCGGGCGCCGGGAAAGGAACGCAGGCCAAGCGGCTGGCTGGGAGATTGGGGATCCCGCAGATCTCTACGGGCGACATGCTTCGTGAGGCGGTCAAGGCGGGTTCCGATCTCGGCAGGCAGGTTAAGGCCATCATGGAGAAGGGGGGACTGGTTCCGGACGAAACAGTCGTTGCGCTCTTCCAGGACCGCGCGGCGCAATCGGATGCCGTCTCTGGCTTCATACTGGATGGCTTCCCGCGTAACGTGGAGCAGGCGGAAGCGCTACGGAAGATTCTCGAGCAGGATGGCGGGCTGATCGATCACGTGGTCAGCATCGAGGTCCCCGAGGAGGAGCTTGTGAGGCGGCTTTCGGGGCGGCGTACCTGCAGGGGATGCCAGAACTTGTATCACGTCGAAAGTAACCCGCCGGCAACCGCCGGCCAGTGTGACGGTTGCGGGGCGGAGCTTTTCCAGCGGGCGGACGACAACGAGAAGACGATCCGGGAGCGCTTTCGCGTCTACGCGAACAAGACGGAACCACTCGTTGACTACTACGAGAAGGCAGGCCTTCTCAGGCGTGTTGCAGGCACCGGAACGGTAGACCAGATTTTTACCGCGGTTTGCGCCAGGATTGGCGCAGAGAAGGCTCGGGGCTGAAATTGTTACTTCAAGAGAGAAAAATCGAGCGGAAGAGCGATCGAGAGATCGAGATCATGCGCCGTTCGGGCCAGATTGTCGCCGCTATTCTGCAGGCCCTCAGGACGGAAGCCCGTCCCGGCATCACGACTCTCGATCTCGATGCGATGGCTGAGCGGCTTACCTTGAAAGCCCACGCGAAACCTGCCTTCAAGAATTACCGCGGCTACCGCCACACCATCTGTGCGAGCGTCAATGAACAGGTCGTTCACGGCGTTCCGAACAAAAAGCCTCTCAAGGAGGGCGACATCGTCGGGATCGATTTCGGAGTCATCATCGAAGGATTTTATGGCGATTCGGCCGTGACCATCCCTGTGGGACGCATTAGCGACGAGGCGGAGGCCCTTCTGGAGGCCGGGGCGGAGGCCCTTCGGCGCGGTATCGCAAAAGCAACGCCTGCGCATCGGCTCAACGACATCGGGGCCGCGGTTCAGCAGTACGCGGAATCCCGTGGGTATTCCGTTGTCAGGGAAATGGTAGGCCACGGGATCGGCCGCGCTCTTCATGAGGAACCGCAGGTTCCGAATTACGGCAAGGCCGATACCGGAATCCGTCTCAAGGCCGGCATGGTCCTGGCAATCGAGCCGATGATCAATGCAGGGGCGCAGGAAATCCGAACTCTCAACGACGAGTGGACGGTCGTTACGCGTGATGGTTCACTCTCCGTGCATTTCGAGCATACGGTCGCAATCACGGAAAATGGGCCTGAGATTCTCACCAGGCTCTGAAGCATAGGTTATTTGATGCCCAAAGCCGACGCTATAGAAGCACAGGGAGTCGTGCTTGAACCGCTGCCGAATGCCATGTTCCGCGTGGAACTCGAGAACGGACACAAGGTTCTCGCCCACATTTCGGGAAAGATGCGCATGCATTTCATCAAGATTCTGGCGGGCGACAAGGTAACGGTCGAGCTTTCCCCCTATGATCTTACACGCGGAAGAATCGTTTACCGCGCAAAGTGACGCCGGGGCCTCAGATCCCGGAAGGTGGTGTGCGATGAAGGTAAAGTCATCCGTGAAGCGCATTTGCAACAAGTGCCGGATCATCCGGCGCAAGAGGATTGTCCGTATTATCTGTGATAACCCGAGGCACAAGCAGCGGCAGGGCTGACAACAGGGGCTCTTCCCCCGGGGCCTCATTCGGAGGAATGCTGTGGCACGAATTGCAGGAGTCGATCTGCCGAAGGATAAGCGCATTGCTATCGCGCTGAGAGCCATCTACGGGATCGGCCGCACGTCGGCGGGTGACATCGTCTCCCGTGCGAGCATCGATCCGGCGACGCGAACGCATCAACTTACCGAGACCGAAATTCTGAGCATTCGGGAGATTCTCGAACGTGAGTTCAAGGTTGAGGGAGACCTGAGACGGGAAATTGCCGCGAACATCAAGCGGCTTATGGATCTGGGCGCGTACCGCGGACTCCGCCACAGGCGAGGGCTCCCGGTGCGGGGCCAGAGGACCCACACGAACGCGAGAACACGGAAGGGCCCGGCCAAGGCCGTGGCGGGTCGGAAGAAGGCGCCCTCCAAGAAGTAACGCACCGCCCCGAACTTATATGCCGCCCCAGGGCGCTTGCTCCATCCTCGGGGAGGCTCACCGATCGAGAGAGGAACGATGGCAAAGGTCGCAGGGAAAAAGGTCATCCGAAAGAAAAGGGTAAAAAAGAACATCCCGACTGGGGTAGCCCACATCAAGTCGACCTTCAACAATACGCTCATAACCATCACGGACGCGGGTGGAAACACGCTCTCGTCCTCGAGTTCCGGTAGCGTGGGTTTCAAGGGATCTCGCAAGAACACACCTTTTGCATCGCAGTTGGCGGCGCAGGATGCGGCGCGTAAGGCGATGGAACATGGCGTAAGGACCCTCAGCGTCTATATCAGGGGCCCGGGATCGGGGCGCGAAGCGGCCGTCCGGGCGCTTGCCGCTGCGGGACTCAAGATTACGCTCATTCGGGACGTCACCCCGATTCCACACAACGGATGTCGCCCGCCGAAACGCAGGCGGGTCTAGATTG
>CBDUXZ010000356.1:0-3035 GCA_965371325.1 uncultured bacterium
CTGCATGTACCGGAGGATCACCAGGCGCGACGCATCGTCAAACTTCCCCATGATTCCGAAATCGAGGTAGCCGACGCGATCATCCGACATGAGCAGGAAGTTCCCGGCGTGCACGTCGCCGTGGAAAAATCCGTAGAGCGCGAAGGCCTGCATCCAGGAACGCACGCCGATGAGCAGCAGATCCTCGGCGTTGTCGACTTCCCGGCGAATTCGCTCGAACTCGCTCAGCTTGATCCCGTAGAGCCGCTCCATTGTGAGAACCCGGCGGCTCGTGAGCGCGGGGATCGCCTTCGGCACCACGATCTGCTCGTTCCCCAGCTCCTTTTGAATCTGCGCGAAGCGCTCCATGTGCCACGCCTCCAGCTCGAAGTCGATCTCCTCACGAAGCTGGGTGCGCAGATCCTCGATCTGCCGCGTGGGATGCGCGAGGCGCACAACGGGAATGAGCGTCTCGAGCGTCCGGGTGATCATGCGCATGTGGTGCATGTCGCGCTCCATCACCTCACTGATGCCGAGCCGCTGCACCTTCACGACGACTTCAGAGCCGTCTTTCAGACGGGCGCCGTGAACCTGCGCAATGCTGGCCGCCGCTATCGGTTCCTCTTCGAACCCGGCGTAGATCGTCTCCAGGGAACTCCCGAGATCCTCTTCGACGATGCGGCGGATCTCGGCGAACGGGAAGGGAGGGACCTCGTCGAGGAGCTTCGACAGCTCAATGGAGTAGCGCTCAGGGAGAAAGCCCGACGAAGATGCGGCGAGCTGTCCGAACTTGATGTAGGTGGGACCGAGGGACTCGAGCGCAAGCCTGACCGCGACCGGGCCCGTCAACCGCTCGGGACGGGGGCGGCCGAGAAGCGCAGCCCAGAGGCGGCGAAGGCCCAGCGCGTCGATAAGCCGCAAAAGCGTGAAGCGCAGGAAAGTAAGGTTTACCTCCGTCATTCGCGACAGGCCGTGGAGATATCGGCGAAGCCTGCTTGTGCTTTCCGTGGACATCACAGGAACCCTGTTTTGAGAGCTGTGAGCGGTATCAGGACGATCTATGGGGCTCGATGATCACCTTCAGCGATGGACCCGCGTCGGATACGAGCTGAAACGCTTTTCCGACCTCTCCCAGACCCATGCGATGGGTGATCATGGCGTCGGCATGAACGCGTCCGGCCCGAAGCAGTTCGATGGCCTGGACGGCGTCAAGGGGGCTGTTCCCGTAGGATGGCATCAGCGTAATCCCGTTGCGCCAGAACTCGTTGACCGGAACGGGGAGATGAACCCCCTCATTGGTCGGCGCGAAGAAAAGAACGGTGCCGCCGCGATCGACGGAGCGTAACGCCTGCTCGAAGGCCGGGAGGGCGCCCGTGCAGGCAATCACCAGATCGGCCAGGCGGCCGTCGTTGTGCTGTCGCACTCGCGCGGCGACGTCCTCCCGCGCGTCGATCGCTGCATCCGCGCCGAAGCGCTTCGCGGCCTTAAGCCGATAGACGTGAATATCCGTCATGATGATGCGCCCGGCCCCAAGAGCGCGTGCCAGCATGAGGTGCAGGAGACCGGAAATTCCGCTTCCCAGAATCAGCACGGTCTGGCCCGGCTTCAGCGCGGCCAGACGCTGTGCGCGCACCACGCAGGCCAGCGGCTCGACGAAGGCCCCCGCTTCGAAGGAGACCTCGTCAGGAAGGTGGAAGACCCCGCGGTCCGTGTTCAGCGACGGCACGCGCAGATACTCGGCGAACCCTCCCGGATCGAAGTTTGTTGTGTGGAGCGTCTCGCAGACGGTGTGGTGACCCTTCAGGCAGTAGCGGCAGGTATTGCAGGGAATGTGGTGGGAAACGAAGACCCGATCACCCACCTTGTAGCGGTCAATTCCATCCCCGACTTCGACGATCTCCCCCGCCACTTCGTGCCCGAGAACAAGCGGCGCTTTTTTTATGCGATACCACTCCATGACGTCGCTGCCGCACACACCGCTGGCGCACACCTTGAGCAACAGCTCGCCCGCGCCGATGGTGGGAACGGGCAACTCCTCCAGCCGCACGTCCTGGTTGTTGTAGTACATGGCAACACGCATCGTGTGCCTCTTGCAGAAGAGAGCGCCGGTTTTACTTCTGCTCCTTCAGATCCTCGAACAATTCGTTGGCCTGTTTCGCCGTCGCTTTTTCATGGATGATCGCGTGCAGAGCCCGGGCGACTGCGACCGCGTTGGGGTTCTGCCAGACGTTTCGGCCGAGGTTTATTCCAACCGCGCCGCGCTGCATGCCATCGTAAACGAAGTCGAGCACCTCCCGCTCCGTCTCGCACTGGGGCCCGCCGGCCATAACGACCGGAACGGGACAACCGTTGACGACCTTGTCGAAGTCTTTGTCGCACCAGTAGGTCTTCACCACGCGCGCCCCCAGCTCGGCCGCAATCCGGCAGGCAAGCGCAAGGTGCCTTGCCTCCCGCTTTTCCAGTTCCTTTCCGACGGCGGTGACGGCCATGACCGGAATACCGTAGTCTTCGCATTCGTTGACAAGCTCAGCCAGATTCAGGAGCGTCTGCTTCTCGTAATCACTCCCCACGAAAATGGAGATCCCGACCGCCGTCGCGTTCAACCGGATGATCTCCTCGATGGAGGTCGTCAGCCCCTCGTCGGCCAGATCGGCCCCGACGACGCTGGTCCCCCCCGAGACCCTGAGGATCACGGGCTTTGCGCTGACGGGGGCGATGGCCGATCTCAGAACGCCCCGGGTCACGAAGAGGGCGTCGGCGTAAGGGAGAAGCGGTTGGATGGTTTCCGCCGGCTTCTCCAGGCAATGGGTCGGACCCTGGAAGTACCCGTGATCAATGGGCAGAAAGAAACAGTGGCCGTCCGGCCCGAAGAGCTGGCTGAGCCGGTTCTTCATTCCCCAGTCCATGTCGACTGCCTCCTGATCGTTGATTGAGCCCTGTGTATATAAAGATGCGCCGGCCGACGTTCGTAACAAAAACCCCGGAAAGGCGCCCCGGGGGTTTTACCGTTTCAATTTCCCTCCTACTCGGGCGGCTCCAACTCGCCGGTCTGGGCG
>CBDUXZ010000357.1:0-3009 GCA_965371325.1 uncultured bacterium
GTGGGAATGAAGACGTTGATGACGGTTTCGGGGGTCTTGCTCTGAACCTCGCCCATCGTGCGGCCCGTGATGAACCCGACGGAGTAGACTTCCGGATGCGGGAAGGGTACAAGCGCCACGCCGCGGAAATCCTTGTGTTCCTTCCGGAACACGGTTTCCATGAGCTGCTTGACCGCGCCATAGACGGTGCTCACGAACGGAATTCGCGCGATCACGCCCTCGCCAATGGCCACCATGCGGCCCGCGACGAAGCTCTTGCCCATGGCGCCGACAAGAATAACGATGACCAGCGTGAAGATCGCACCGAGTCCATAGTAATGGTCTGGCAGATCAACGTCCGGGAGCGCGGCCTTCAGGAGAAGGGGCAGGAAGATGTTGTCCATCGTCTGGATGATGAAGCGCAGCACCCAGAGCGTTACGAGGAGCGGCACGAGAACCAGCAGACCGGCGACGAAGTAGGTCCGGAACACCTCCTTCAGCTGGTGGCGGAGGCCGCGCGACTTCTTCTGATCCTGCTCTTCCATGGACGGATCACCGGTCGGGAGGAATTGGCACTATATAGGATAAACGGAAGGGGGGTTCCACCAAATCGGATCGCGTGGGGCGGCTCGGCAGGAGCCTCGCCCTCCCGGACGCTTCTCGCAACGACAAGGAATGCGGCTCGGCGGGACCCTCGCCCTCCCGGACGCGAAGCGCTGGGGGCGAGTGCCTAGTGAACGGCGTGGAGCCTTGTGTCTTTGCGGATGCGATTTTTGGTATCCACATAGACAAGGCGTGGCTCGTGCGAGCGGGCCTGGGCATCGTCCATTGCAGCGAAGCACGCAATGATGATGAGATCCCCTTCCTCGACAAGATGGGCCGCGGCACCGTTGATGCCGATCACCCCTGAGCCGCGCTCCCCCTCGATGACGTAGGTCTCGAGACGGTTCCCGTTCGTGATGTCGAAGATGGCCACCTTTTCGTATTCGATGAGATCTGCGGCATCCATCAGATCGCGATCGATCGTGATCGACCCCTCGTAGTCAAGGTCGGCCTCCACCACGGTCGCGCGGTGAATCTTGGATTTGAGCATCAGGCGTTTCACGGCTTGCCCTCCTCCTCGGTTGTCGCGGCTCAGTCTGAGTCCACGCGGTTGCTTAAATTTGCTACACGGCTCGGCGGGAGCCTCGCCCTCCCATCGGGAGCCTCGCCCTCCCATCGGGAGCGGCGCCCTCCCTACAGGAGCGGGCCGTTGTCGATGAGCCGGGTGTCTCCCACCCGCACGGCGAGCAGCAATCGGGCGGGCCCATGAACAGCCGCCATCTCTTCCAGCGTTTCAGGATCAACCACGGCCACATAGTCGATCCGGTTCTGCGGAAACGCGTTGATGATTCTCCGAACCTCCCCGGTCACCGCAGCGGCCGAGCGCTCGCCGGAAGCCACCAGCGCACGCGCCCGGCGAAGCCCCCGAGAGAGCGAGAGTGCCGCTTCGCGGTCGCGGGCTTTGAGATAAACGTTCCGTGAGCTCATTGCGATGCCGTCGGCCTCGCGCACGGTTTCGACGCCCGCCACTTCCACGTCGAGACCGAGGTCATGGGTCATGCGCCGCACAACCTGGAGCTGCTGGTAATCCTTCTCCCCGAAGATCGCCACGTGGGGCTTCACGATGTGGAAGAGCTTCGCCACCACCGTCGTGACTCCGTCGAAATGGCCCGGCCGCGACGCCCCGCAGTAATGTTCCGTAAGTCCCGCGACGGAAACCGTTGTCAGGGGCCGGCCCGCCGGATACATCTCGACCGCGGTGGGAGCAAAGAGAACGTCCGTCCCCGCGATCTCCGCCATCGCCCCGTCCCGCGCCAAATCCCGCGGGTACCCTTCGAAATCCTCACCCGCTCCGAACTGGGTCGGGTTCACGAAAACCGACAGAACGAGCCGGTCTCCCATCCGCCGGCCCGCCTCAAGGAGCCGCCCGTGCCCCGCGTGGAGGGAGCCCATCGTCGGCACGAAGGCAATTCGCCTCCCCTCGCCCCGCCAGGCGACAGCCCGCGCCAGCATCTCCTCGATATGAACGATGGTCTTAATAGGAGTTCTCCTTGCCCGGGAACACCCCGCCGCGCACTTCACCGATATAGGCGCGCACGGCCGTCGTGATGGTCTCGTGCAGATTCGCGTAACGCTTGGCGAACTTCGGGTTGAAGCTGTTGTCCATGCCGAGGAGATCGTAGATGACGAGCACCTGGCCGTCGGTGGCGGCGCCGGCGCCGATGCCGATGGTCGGGATCGAAAGCGTCTGCGTGATGCGCTCCGCGAGCGGAGCGGGAATGCACTCCATGAGCAGTGCGAAGGCGCCCGCTTCCTCGAGGATCTTCGCGTCCTCCAGAAGGCGCATCGCCTGTTCTTGATTCTTCCCCTGCACCTTGAAGCCGCCGAGCTTGTTCACCGACTGCGGGGTCAGGCCGATGTGCGCCATGACGGGAATGCCCGCCTGATCGATCGCGCGCACGGCTCCCGCGCGCTCGCGCCCTCCTTCGAGCTTGATGCTTTCGGCGCCCCCTTCCTTCACGAGCCTTCCCGCGTTTCGAACGGCGTCTTCGACGGAGGCCTGATAAGACATGAAGGGCATGTCCACGAGGAGATGGGCGTGCGTGACGCCCCGCGAGACAATCCGCGCGTGGTAGATCATCTCCTCCATCGTCACGGGTGTCGTGCTTGTGTTTCCCTGGATCACCATGCCGAGCGTGTCGCCCACGAGCACGATGTCCACGCCTGCCTCGTCGAGGATGCGCATGAAGGTTGCGTCGTAGCAGGTGAGCATCGTGATCTTCGCCCCCTCATGCTTCATCCCTTGAAGCTGGGGAACCGTCATCTTCTTCCGGTTCATCACAACCTCCCTACAAACAAAAAGCCTCCCGGACTATCTGTCCGAAAGGCATAATGACGCCGCCATGTTGTTCATTCGTCGATAGCCGCTTCGCGCGGTCACCGCGAACCGTGAAACCGTGGCAGAGCCCGCCTTCCGTCTCAGTCCAG
>CBDUXZ010000358.1:0-2987 GCA_965371325.1 uncultured bacterium
AGGCGATCGAGATCGCGAAGGCCTACGGAACAGAAGCATCCCCCCCGTTCATCAATGGAATTCTTGACCAGGCCGCGGCGACGATAACCACACGCGCCGCGAAGGCTGACACTGAGAGGGAGCCATGAGTCGGCTGCTCGAGATACGCCATGCGACGCAGGGCGCGTGTCAATTCGCAACGACGGCGCTTGTGGTCGGGTTCTTCATCGATGAGCGGCCGCTCAGGGGCGAGGTCGGCATGGTGGACTGGCGCCTGAACGGCTACGTGTCCCGGCTTCTCGAACGCCAGCGCCTGTCGGGTGAAACGCAGGAGAGCACCCTGGTGGCGAGCAGCGGCCGTTTGCGCGCCGAATTCGCTCTCCTCATGGGGCTGGGACAGCGCTCGCTTTACGGCTATGAGCGCATTACGGATACCACCTCAGGCGTGACGCGAACGCTCCAGAAGCTACACGTCGAGGAATTCGCCCTCGAGGTTCCCGGCGCCCGTCTCCTCGGGCTCGATCCGGCCGAGAGCGTCTACAACGCCGTCAAGGGAATCGTGAAGATACTTTCCGGCTCCCCGCCCGACGCGGCACGCATGCGGGTCACCTTCCTCGAGCCTGAAAGCGTCTCGTCCCGTCTTCGATTCGGGCTCCGCAAGGCTCAATCAAACTTCCAGGGGCGGGTCCAGATCGCCCTCGGAGCCGCTTAGACACCCCGCCGGAAACCCCGGGCGGGCCCTTCCTTCAGCCCCTTCCCTTGCGCGCTGCACCCTTCCTTCCCGGCTCCGGGACGCCATGTCCCGCCGGGTTCCCACCCTCAAGTTCCTGCTTCAGGGACCGATGAAAACCTAGAGTAACTACGTGCCCGATAACGATTTTCCGGCTGCGCGCGGGGAGAGATTCACGCGGCGAGGGCCTCAGACGAGAGCATTCGGCGATGAGCCTGGTGGGAAACCTGGAGGACCTCGGTTTTGGGGACATTCTCCAGATTGTCAGCCTCAGCGGAAAATCGGGCGTGTTCCGTGTTCATGATGGAGCGCGGAACGTGAAGATCATCTTCCGCAGCGGACAGGTGATCTCCGCCTTCACGAATTTCGAAGATCAGGATCTATGCCGGGGGCTTCTCGACCGGAGTGAGATCAGCGAGCAGATTGCGTCGGCTGCGGTCCGGCGTTTCCGCGAGGGGGAGGGGAAGCTGGGGATAATGGAATGCCTCCTCGAGGCGGGCGCGCCTGCGTCGGCGGTCGAGGAGGCGGTGCTCCGGGAGATCCAGCAGGTCGTATTTGGAATCTTCGCCTGGAAGGAGGGCGATTTCAGTTTCGAGCTGAAGGATATCGAGGAAGATCTCCACAAGGTCCTGTCCAATCCCCAGGGGGTGGTTCACCGGCGTGGAATGGACCCTCAGTTTCTCGCGATGGAGGGAGCGCGCCTCACCGACGAGGCGCGGCGAACCACGCCCGGGGAGCCGCGCGTGAAAGAAGAGTCCGGGGCCGGCGATGCCGGTTTAGAAGATCCGGGCGGGGGCTGTCCCAGGGAAGCGGCGGGGGAAATTTCGCTGACCGGAGGGATGGATGAATCCGATCCGATCGCCGCGTCGGTGCCCGCCGACGCGCCCGGGACAAGGGTGATCGAGGGTCCCCTTGAAGCAGTCTTTGCGCCCGTGAGTGTCGACTATTTTGATCCCGGGGAAATTCCGGAGGAGGGGGCGCCTCGGGAGGAAGAGACTTCCACCACGGGGTCTCCGGAGCCATTCCCGCCTGCAAGTGCGGATGAATCTCCGGTGCGCGATGAACCGGGAGAGGGACCTGTGATTCTCGAGGAGGACGAACAGAAAATCCTTCAACTCGTTGGCGGCGCCCGCGCTGCGGGTGAAGATCCCGAGCGGCGGGAGAGCGCAGTGCCGATGGTCGATCTCCGGCGCGCTCTGCTTCCGGACATCGAAGAGCCGGAAAGGGGGAGGGGCAGCGCGAGAGGCGAGCCACAGGACGGGACCGAAGGTCTGTCGATACTCCGTTCGTTGCTCTGCGAGCTTTCAAACCCCATCGCCGGCGGCCAGATTGCGCTCCTCATTCTGCGCTTCGCGGCAGAGGTGATGAATCGCGCCGTGCTCTTCATGGCGAATGACACCGAGGTGGTGGGCCTTGGTCAGTTCGGGATCGAAGATCCCGAAGCGAACCCCGGTCGGCTTGTTCGCCGCATTCAGATCCCCCTCGGTGAGCCTTCCGTTTTCCACGACGTCGTTGCGAAGCGTTCGATCCTTCGAGGCCCGCTGGAAGAGAACGCCTGGAACGCGCGGTTGCTTGCGCATCTCGGGGGAGGGCGGCCGGTGGATGCGTTTGTAGCCCCCGTCGTTGCCGGAGAGAGCGTGGTGGTGGTTCTGTACGGGGACAATCTCCCCGAGAGCAAACCGATCAAGAATTCGGAAGCGCTTGAAATATTTCTGACACAGGCGGGCCTGGCGTTTGAAAAGGCAATTCTCGAAAGGCGGATTCGAGAGATGAGCACCGGTCAGTAAGGATGCAGGCGGGCTGACCGGATCCTCACATTCCATCGAGGTGAAATCGTGAGTTATCGGATCCTCGTCGTTGAAGACTCCGTGAGCACAAGATCTCTCATCGTTTCCACGCTCGAGGCGATCGACAACCTTGTCGTCGTCGAAAGCGAGAGTGGTTTCGGCGCATTGAAGCTGATACCGCAGGGGAAATTCGATTTGATCATTACCGATATCAACATGCCCAATATCAACGGACTGGAGCTCGTGAGCTTCGTCAAGAAGGACCCCCGGTACGAGTCCATTCCCCTCATTATCGTGACGACGGAGGGGAGGGAGAAGGATCGTGAAAGGGGGATCGCTCTCGGGGCGGAAGAGTATCTGGTCAAGCCATTTGATCCCGACGATCTCCAGGGGCTTGTTGCGAAGTACCTGAAGCTGGAGACAAAGCGGGAGACGGCGGCCGTCTGAGAATCGGTTCGGAAGCCCGAATCCTCACGTGAGAGAGAAGATGA
>CBDUXZ010000359.1:0-2956 GCA_965371325.1 uncultured bacterium
TCGTTTTGCCAATGGACGATTTCCGAAGTCACGACACCTGGATGGTTTTCAAGATCATGGGGGAGTTCGTGGAGGGGTTTGAAACGCTCCGCCACATCGGACCGGCGATTTCCATTTTCGGGAGCACCCGGCTACCCCGTTCCCACCCTTACTACAAGATGGCGGTCAAGGTCGGGGAGTTGCTCTCACGGAAAGGTCTTGCGGTCATTTCGGGCGCGGGCCCCGGTCTTATGGAGGCGGCGAACCGGGGGGCGCGCAGGGGGCATGGAACAAGCGTTGGGCTCAACATTCGACTCCCCAAATCCCAGGAGTCGAACCCCTATCTTGATGTGCTTCTCAACTTCGATTACTTCTTCGCGCGAAAAGTGATGTTTGCGCGCTACGCCTCGGGCTACGTGGTCCTCCCCGGCGGGTTCGGAACCATGGACGAGTTCTTCGAGGCGCTCACGCTTATCCAGACACACAAGATGGATCACTTTCCGATTGTTCTCATGGGAAAGAGATACTGGAGCGGCCTGCTCAAGTGGTTGAAGTCCACCGCGCTTCGGGAGGGAACGATCCTGAAGAGGGACCTCGGGCTTTTCTACGTGACCGATGATCCGGAAGACGCCCTGCGCTACATCATCAAGAATCTGGAAAATCACAAAACAAAGCCTCTCGCTGCAAAGCGAACAGTAAAACCCCGGAAACCCTCCCCGCGAGCGAAGAGCACCACACGACGGAAGAAGGGATGAAACTGCTTTCTGTAAACGTCTCGCTGCCGAAAGTTATCAGAGAACGCGGGCGCGAGGTTCGAACGGGGATCTTCAAAGAGCCTGTCTCGGGAAGGATCGCGCTCGGCCGAACCAACCTGGAGGGCGACGGGCAGGCGGATCTCACGCTGCACGGCGGCGTGCATAAGGCCGTCTACGCCTATCCGATCGAACACTATGACGCCTGGAAGCGGGAGCTGGACCGCGAAGATCTTCCCTACGGACAGCTCGGCGAGAACCTGACGGTGGAGGGAATGCTGGAGGAGGATATCTGCATCGGCGACATCTTTCGCGTGGGAAGCGCCTCTCTGCAGGTGTCCCAGCCCCGCGAGCCCTGCTTCAAGCTGGGGATCAAGTTCGGATCGCCGGCCTTCCCGAAGAAGTTTCTGAAGAGCGAACGCTCGGGCTTTTATTTTCGCGTTGTCGAGGAGGGCGAGGTGGGCGCGGGCGATCCCATTTCGCGCCTCCGCAAGGATCCGGCGCGTCTCTCCGTCCGGGAGGTCTATCACCTGAAGATGTTCGACAGTCAGAACACGGAGGGGGCCCGGAGAGTCCTGGGTGTGGAAGCCCTCTCGCCGAGCTGGCGGGCCTCGTTCACGAAAATTCTGGAAAGGAGAAATGGCGCCTAGCGCTGCGTCAGGATCATGGGCCTCGGGATCAGGGCATCGACGACCAGGGGACGATGATCCATGCGACCCACCCGTTGCCCCTTCAGCACCGCCACCCGCCTGACCTTCATCTGCCCGCCACGCGCAAACACGTAGTCGATGCGGCGGCCGGGAAGCGCGGTGTCGCCGCCGTGGATCGCCAGATCACGAAAGTGACGTGTGACGTAAGCGTAGGAAGCGCTGTCGGTTTCCTGGCTTCGCGTGAAGAGTGCCTCGCCCCGTGCCCCGGCTCCGCTCTCGAGATTGAAGTCTCCGGCGAGGAAGGCCACGTCGTAATTCTGCCGCCGTCCCCAATCGACCAGTTCGCGCGTGTATCGCGCCCGCGCCTCCGGATCCCAGGCGTCTGCGTGGACGCTCAGTGCACAAACGCGTAGCTGGCTTCTCGGAAGCCGAAACAGGGCGGCGGCGGCATCGCGGCCGGAGCTCATTCGTACCGTCCGGAACTTGACCTTGAGCCCATCACCCGCGACTCGCACCAGGATGGCGGCATAGCGGTCGCTATCGCCCCCCTCGTTCAGGAATCCCTGATACTTCCCTTCGAGCCGGGCGAGCAGCGCTTCCAGCTGATCGGCTCCCCTAAGCTCCTGAAGCGCGACGACCCGGGGTCGCTCCATCTCGACCACCTGCGCCACGCGCTCGAGAATTCCGCCCTGCGCGCGGCTCTCACCTGCCTCATAGGCCTGTCCGATGTTCCAGCTCATCACGCGCACGGTCCATCCCTCCCCCGCCAGATCAATTGCGGGTGCGAGGGCCAATTGCGAACCCGTGGGCCGGTAGGCCCGCGCGCCCCAGAGCGAGACGAGCAGCCCCGCAAGCAGGAGGCATTTCGTGAGAAGACCTTCGCGCCGCATCAGGTGGTGATCTCCTTCCGTTCGAACAGAAGAGCCGAGGCCAGGAGGAACAGAAAGATATACACGCCGCAGCGGGAGGCGCCGTAGGCCAGCTCCCGCCAGGGAATTTCGGGTTTGAAGACGATCCGCCAGAAATCCATATCGGTCGTAAAGAAGTACGTTTTGATCTCGGTGAAGAACTCGATGCGGCCGATGACGGTGAGCACCATGTAAACGAGAATGGCTGCCGTCACCGAAACAACGGCGGAGCGGGAAACCACGCTGAAGAGAAATGCAAGAGCGGCCAGCGTCAGGAGTGACCAGGTGCCGGAGAGGGTCGCAAGCACGAAACGCCAGAGGGCATCCCGAAGTGAAATGCTCCCCGGCTCCTGGACGAGGCCGAGGGGGCCGGGGTACAGGCCCAGATCACCCCACCCCACCAGGGCGAACCCGAGGAGGAGGTTGAACGCGACGAAGGAGCCGATCAGGAGCCACGCGTAGAGGCCCGTCACAACGAACTTGGACAACAGCAGCGGCAGCCGGCCGATGGGCCGCGAGAGGAGCGCCCGCAGGGTTCCCGTGCTCGCCTCGCCCGAGATCTGCGACCCCGCCACCATGGCGATGATGATGGGCATCACGAAGTTAAAGGCGAAGTAGAGCGAGTAGAGGGAGAAGAGCAGGCCGTTGAAATAGCCCGGTTGGCCCG
>CBDUXZ010000360.1:0-2949 GCA_965371325.1 uncultured bacterium
GGTCCGGTACGTCCTTGCGTCCCGGCACTCCTTGTCGCCGCTCCCCTTCGCGCGACCTCCCTTCTCGAACCTCTCGGTGGTCGGCCGCGGCGTCTATCCGGGGTTGGGCCTTGCCGGCGAAGTGCAGATCGCACGCGCGGCGGCCACGCGCATCCTGGACAAGCTGCAACTCTGATCCGCCGCCAACCTTTTTCGAGGATCCTCGGCCATTCGCCGGCAGGGCTACAGGAACGGCGCGGAAATCGCTCCGCATTGGCCGCTTGAAAGCACCACCGGCCTCTGCTATCTTCTCGCGTCCCTGACCCCTCCCCCGCCCTCCGGGGCGGCACCCACAGATATGGAGATGGCACGATGTCCGGCAGGGTTTGCGATATCTGCGACAAGCGGCCTTCCTTCGGCAACAACGTGAGCCATTCGAACAACCGGACCCGCCGGCGCTGGCTCCCGAATATCCACCGGGTGAAGGCCATTCAGAAGGGCACGGTGAAGCGCATTCACGTCTGCACACGCTGCCTGCGATCGGGCAAGGTCACGAAGGCGCCACAGCGCGTCGCAGTAAAAGGGACCGCCTGAGCGCGTCTCACGACCCCGGAATAAAAAAAAAGCGACGCCCCGGCGTCGCTTTCGCCTTCTGCCAGCCAGACCCGGCCTTTGGAAGAATGGTTCACGATCTCGAAGGCCCGGAAACGTCCGCGGCCCGGGTCGAAATCGTTTCTACCTATACTCCGGATTAGGATGATCAAAGCGGCACCCGGCATCCCATTCGGAGCGCTGGTTCCCGTGAGCCGGAATCCCTCCCGCGTCCTTTATCATCCGCGCAAGATGAAGAAGATTCCAGGTCATGAACGTCGTGTTGCGATTCGTAAAGTCATTCTCCGGCCCCCCCGAGCCAGAATCGAGGTAGGAAGGACCCGGCCCGGCCTCACCCAACCATGCCGCGTCAGCCTGAGGTGGAATAACGTAGCCGAGATGCTGGAGCGAATAGAGGATGTTCATCGCGCAGTGCTTTGCTCCGTCTTCGTTCCCGGTCACAAGACACCCTCCGACACGGCCGTAATAGGCGTACTGGCCCTGCGCATTCAGATTTCCGGATGTTGAGTACAAGCGCTCGATCACCCTGTTGCATACGGAGGACTTCTCACCGAGCCAAATTGGCGAGGTGATCACAAGTATATCCGCCGCAGCCACTTGATCATAAATATTCGGCCAGTCATCACGCTCCCAACCTTGTTGCGTCATGTCGGGATAGACTCCCGAGGCTATGTCGAAATCAACCGGACGCAGCACCTCGACGCGAACGCCGTTCTTCTCCATGATTGCCTTCGATATCTCGATCAGACCCTGCGTGTGGGAGAGGTCCGGAGATTTCTTCAGGGTACAGTTTAGAAACAGGGCCTTGAGATCAGAGAAATCCCACTTGCTGGATTCGCACGTCGCGAGCTGCTGCTTACTCAGGGTCATGGCTTAGGGCTCCGCATGGGTGGGTGTGTGCCCGAAGAATACGTAGGATCCGGGCCGGTTCGAGGCTGCCTTCTGAGTTATCGGGAAAGAGAGGTGGTCGCAGATTCGAAATCCAGGTTCAGACAGTTATGCGCTCCACGGAGATAACGCCCTTGATTTTCTCGATCTGCTTTATCACGCGGTTCAGGTGGGTCAGGTTCGAGACGGCGAACTCGAAGATGTTGACCGCCTTCTGATCGCGGGTCGTGGTAATGCGTGCATGGGAGATGTTCAGATTGGCGGCGGACATGGTCTTTGAAAGCGTGGCAAGAATTCCCGGGGCATCGACGCTCACGACCCGAATTTTCACGGGGTGAAGGAGGCCCGGGTCATCCTTCCACTCGACGCTCACCCGCCGCTCGGGGTCTAGCAGGAGCCCCTTCTGGCAGACGGTGGTGTGAATGGTTACGCCCCGCCCGCGGGTGATGAAACCTACCACCTCGTCGCCCGGCACGGGTGTGCAGCACTTACCGAAGCGCACGAGGACATCGCCGAGTCCCTGGATCTTGATGCCGCTCGGGCGTGACCGGGTAAGCGCGCGCCGGAAGATATCACCGAGCCTCGACCCATCCTCCGTCCCCTTGGGTTCGAGCTTGTCCGGGGGGAGGAGCTTCTTCAGGACCCCACGCGGCGAGAGCTTCCCGTAACCCACCTGCGACTGCAGTAATTCTGGGGACTTGAGCCCCAGCTCGTCGAGCACGCGCTGGATCTCCCCGCTCTTCACCATCCGCTGATAGTTCATCCCCGCCCGCCGGAACTCGCGTTCAAGCAGATCGGTTCCGAGCTTTGTGCTCCGTTCTCGCTCTTCCTGATGGATCACGTGCCGGATCTTGTTCCGCGCCTTCGCGGTGACAACCAGTTCCAGCCAGTCCTTGCTCGGCCGCTGGACGGTCGACGTGAGAATTTCGATGATGTCACCGTTGCGGAGCTGGTAGCGAAGGGGCACGAGTTTCCCGTTCACCCTGGCGCCGGAGCAGCGGTTTCCGACATCCGTGTGGATCGCGTAGGCGAAATCGATCGGCGTCGCGCCCTTGGGAAACCGCTTCACCTCACCCTGCGGGGTGAAGACGTAGACCTGATCGGGGAAGAGATCGATCTTGACCGTGTCCAGGAATTCCCGTGGATCCTGCAGCTCCCGCTGCCACTCGAGCAGCTGCCGAAGCCACGCGAAGCGCTCGTCGTCCTTCTGCTCGTCCTGCGAAAGGCCTTTGCCGGTACGCCCCTCCTTATAGCGCCAGTGAGCGGCAATCCCCTCCTCGGCGATGCGATTCATCTCCCCTGAGCGGAGCTGCACCTCGACGCGCTCACCGTATGGCCCGATCACGGCCGTATGCAGGGCCTGGTAACCGTTGGCCTTCGGGAGGGCGATGTAATCCTTGAAACGGCCCGGGATGGGACGCCAGAGTGAATGGATCATCCCCAGCGCGGCATAGCAATCGGTCATCGTGG
>CBDUXZ010000361.1:0-2947 GCA_965371325.1 uncultured bacterium
TGGGCACGGCGAACACGCTTGTCTACGTGGAGGGGAAGGGGATTATCTGCAGCGAACCGTCGGTGGTCGCCGTGCACCGGGGCGAAAAGGGCGTGGACAAGGTTCTAGCCGTGGGTTCCCAGGCCAAGGAGATGCTCGGCCGGACGCCGGGGAGCATCACCGCCATACGGCCCATCAAGGATGGGGTGATCGCCGACTTCGAGATCACGGAGGCGATGCTCCGCTACTTCATTCGAAAAGCGCACAACCGGAAAACACTCATCAGGCCGAGGATAATCATCTGCGTTCCGCCGAACATCACGGCGGTCGAGAAACGGGCCGTGCGCGAATCGGCGCTCTCGGCGGGGGCGCGGGAGGTCTATCTCATCGAGGAGCCCATGGCGGCCGCGATCGGCGCAGGGCTGTCGATCACGGAGCCCTCCGGAAACATGATCGTCGACATCGGGGGGGGCACCACGGACGTGGCCGTGATCTCGCTCTCGGGCATCGTTATCAGCCGTTCAATCCGCGTGGGCGGCGACAAGATGGACGAGGTGATCATCAACTACGTGAAGCGCAAGTACAACCTCCTGATCGGCGAGCGCACGTCCGAGGGCATCAAGATCACCATCGGCACAGCGTACCCGACGGAAGAGAACCGGACCATGGAGATCAAGGGGCGCGATCTGATCGCGGGCGTTCCCAAGACCATCGAGATAAGCGCTGAGGAGGTGCGCGAAGCGCTGGCCGAGCCCATCAACGCCATCGTCGAGACGGTCCGGCAGACCCTGGAGCGCACACCGCCGGAGCTCGCCGCGGACATCGTCGACAAGGGGATCGTACTGGTGGGAGGCGGATCGTCCCTCTCAAACCTGGACGTGCTCCTGCGCGAGGAAACGCAGCTCCCGGTCATGCTCGCGGAGGATCCTTTGAGCGCGGTTGCCTACGGCGCCGGCCGGGCCCTCGACAGGCCGGAACTTCTCCGCGACGTGACCCTCGTTTGATCCCGTGCTAAGAATATGCCAAAGGGGAGCCCCGGTTCTGCCGGGGCTTCCTGCTATGGAACCTGGGCGTGATAACCTCATGAATGCAGCCGGTCAGTCAGAAGGAGCATCGGAGAGAGAATATGCGCATCGAACACAAGATAGAACTCGACAGGATTGAGACCCCCTACTTCTCGATCGATACCAGCGAGGGAATTCACAAACTCTTCACCCTTGCCGCGACGATGCTCAATCTCCTCGAGACGAAGGAGTCGGTCTGCGTCACGATTCACGGAGGGAGTGCACGGGATCCAGAGCGCAAGGCAAAGGCGCTCGAGCAAATCATAGAGAGCGGACGCCGCGAGGATCGCAGATACGGCTTCGAGCAGCGTAGTGGGAACTCCATCGAAAACACGCACCACCTTTGGGTCACCATCCGGCGCATGTAGATCGGTTGCGCACCCGCCTCCGCGCGATCCTCCCGTGGCAACGCCGGATCCGCCGGGGCGCGAATGACTAGTCGGCGGCGAAGCGGGTCTGGTCCAGGAGTGTGCGGGCTGTTTCGTTCGCCGGATCTACGCGAAGAACTTCCTTCAACGCGTTCACCCCCGTGATGTAATCATCCCTCACGATGGCGTCTCTTCCATAATGGAGGAGGACGACGGCGTAGGTTTCACTAAGGCCGGGGTAGTCGGGGGCGCGCTCGTACAGCGCGGCGAACGAGGCGATGGCCTCGCGCCGCTTGCCCAGACGGACCTGGTAGAGGGCATCCTGGTAGAGGGCATCAGCCAGAAGAGTGTGGGACGCCCCGGCCAGCGAGGGATCAAGGCGCGCCGCCTGCCGGAAGGCGTTGGCGGCCGTCGACCACTTCTCCTCCCGGAGATAGATTTCGCCGAGCGCGAGATATGCATCGCCCCGCGTGGGGTCCTGCGCGATGCACCGATGGTAGTCCCGTGAGGCTGCCGCGAGATGGCTGGCGGCCAGATCGCGCCGACCGTAGGCGCAGTGCTCCGCCGCGCTTGTCGCGCAGGCGGCTGTCGTGAGGAGAAGAACGAGGGGGAGGAGAAACATTCTTCCGGGGCCCCGCCGCCCCCTGTCCTTCGTCCGACGCATGAGCGGATCATCGCACAGAGGTCCGCTCCCGTCGAGGGCGCGCGCGCTTTCTCTTTGTATCCTGCGTCATTTCCTGTTAAAGACCATGCCGATACCGGCGGTGCGCGTGAGTTCAGGGCTTAAGGAGGATTTCGGTATGCCGGGAAGCACTCTGCGAAGGAACTTGCGATCGGCTGCAGCTCTCCTGATGATTCCGGTGCTCGTCTCGGGGCTTGCCGCCTGCGAGGGGAACGCGCCCGCGTCGCGCGCCTCGAGCCCGCGTGCGGGGGGGGAGATCTTCGAGGCCTTCGACGACGATGCGCTGATCGAGGAGGAGACAATCATCCTGCCGCCCGAGCCCGTTGCCCCGGAGGACCGCTCCTATGAGCGCCGCCGGCTCCCGCTCTCCTCGCCCGGCGCCGCGTCGCCGGGGGCCCAACCCCTTACCTCGGAATAGTCCTCGCAATGGCCGGGGACTTCTCCGATTACCTTCCTTATATCCATCCGGTCTGGCAGACGACAGCGCTCCTGCTCATGGTGGTTTCCCTCTCTCTGGGTCTCCGTCTGCGCAGGGAGCGGGCCCACCCCTGGAAGGCCACGGCGCGGACGCGGCTCGTCCGGCTTCACCTCATCGTTGCCAAGACCTTTCTCGGCCTGCTGACGGTTGGATACGTTCTGGGCATTCTCACCATGGCCTTCGTTCGCGAGGAGCCGGTGTTCCGGACCGCGCACGGCTATTTCGGAACCATCGTCCTTGGGCTCTTCTGGCTCGGCGCCTGGTACGGCGCACGCCTCGCGGGCGGCCGGGCCCTGACCGCCCAGGACTACTCGAATCACGCTTTCTGCGTCGTTCTCGGCGCGATCCTGGCGCTGGCCGTGGCGGTGATGGGCTA
>CBDUXZ010000362.1:0-2946 GCA_965371325.1 uncultured bacterium
CCGGGTAAACTCTGCCGCTTCACCGAGCCGGGGCGCTGTTGTGCGAGACCGTTTTCCCGTCGCCCCGCGAGCGAGGCGCCGTGTCTTCCCCCGTGACGCGTTTCAACGTTGACCGGATCAGTGAGGAGCCCGCTTCCCGCACGCTTCTTGCCGATGGCGACTGGATCGCGCGTCTGGAGCTGGGGATCGCGGGGAAGATTGAAGCGTCTCTCGGCTTTGCGGTGGAGATGCATCGGTCGGGCGACGACGTGTTTGTCTCCGGCCGCGTGGAAGGGAGGGTTTCCCTTCCCTGCTACCGTTGCCTGAAGAGCGTGGCCGAGCCCTTCGCCGGCTCTTTCCGCGTCGCATACCTGCCGAGGCCCGAAAATCTCCGGGCCGGGACCGAGGGTGACAGCGAGGGAGTCGAGGCTGGCGAGTCGGTGCCCGAGGATATCGAGGGGGACGACGAGGATGTCTTCCATCACGTGAAGGGCTCCTTCGATCTCCTCCCCATGCTCCGTGAACAGCTTCTCGTCGCCCTCCCGGAGCGGGCCCTCTGCAACGAGAGTTGCCGGGGCCTTTGCCCGACCTGCGGCGCCGACCTGAATGTGAGCGGGTGTGATTGTCCCGCGAAGACCGGCTTCTCGAAATTCGAGAAGCTTCGCAACCTCCGAATTCGATAGGTATCTTTAAAACCATCAGGGAGTTCAGCGTTGCCTAATCCGACACGCAGATGGAGCAAATCACGGCGCAACAATCGCAGGGCCCATATCAAGCTCACGGCGCCATCCGTGATCTCCTGCCCCCAATGCACCGAGTCCACGCTCCCGCACCGTGTTTGCAGTCACTGCGGCTATTACAAGGGCCGTGAGGTCATCCCGGTCGAGGAGAGCTGACGAACCCGTAGTTTCACTCCCAGGGCGCGCCTCGGTGGCGTGAACGGCCGCGAGGGTTCGCTCGCCGCGTAGAGGAGCCGCCTCTTGACCAAGACTGCGTTCCTTTTTCCAGGGCAGGGATCGCAGATTGTCGGGATGGGGCAGGATCTCTGTGAATCATTCGCCCCCGCGCGTGAGTGCTTCGCACGCGCATCGGAGGTGCTCGGCTTTGATCTCTCACGGCTTTGCTTCGAGGATCCGGAGGACGCCCTCCAGCTCACCGCGAATCTCCAACCGGCGCTCCTGACAACGAGCGTGGCCGCGTACAGGGCGCTCACTTCCGATTCGGGTCTCCTGCCGGACTTCGTCGCGGGCCACAGCCTCGGGGAGTGGAGCGCCCTTGTCGTTGCGGGAGCAGTTGATTTCGATGATGCGGTAAGGCTTGTCCGATTGCGCGGGACCGCGATGCAGGAGGCGGTTGCGCCGGGCAAGGGAGCGATGAGCGCGGTGCTGGGCCTCGACGGCGAAACCGTCGCCAAGGTTTGCACCGAGGTAACGAGAGAGATGGGCGGCGACGAGATCGTGGTTCCGGCCAACTTGAACGGCGCGGGGCAGGTGGTGATAAGCGGCACGCGCGACGCCGTGGCGCGCGCGGGCGTTGCGCTCAAGGCAAACGGGGCGAAGCGCGCCATGTCCCTTCCGGTGAGCGCGCCTTTTCATTCCCCTCTCATGGAGAGCGCCGCCAGGCGCCTCGCCGATGCGCTGGCCGGAGTGTCGATCGCGCAACCGAGAGTTCCGGTGGTCTGCAACGCCGACGCGCGCCCTTGCGTGGATCCCGAAGGGATCCGTGAACGTCTCGTCGCCCAGGTCACGGCGCCCGTCCTCTGGGAAGCGTGCCTGCACGAAATGTCCGGCGGCGGCGTCGGGCACTTCATCGAGGTCGGTCCGGGGAGAGTGCTCTCCGGAATTGTGAAACGGGTGATCCCGGGTGCGCGATTGTCGCTCTGTGGCGACACCGGGCAGATCCGGACCCTTGCGGCCGAGTTTCCCCACGGCCCGGGGTCGGAGGCAGAGGCGTGAGACACGCAGGTCGTGTGTTCACCGTGACGGGTGGGTCCCGCGGCATCGGTCGGGCCATTTCGCGGAGGCTTGCCGCCGACGGCGCCCACGTGGTTTTCAGCTACGTCAAGAATGAAAGCGCCGCCCGGAGGACCCTCGAGGCAATCAAGGAGGGGGGCGGAAGCGCGGAGGCGCTTCCCCTCGAGGTGAGTGACTTCAAGGCCGTCCAGGAATTCTTCAAGGATCTGATCGATCGCCACGGCCGCCTGGACGGGCTGGTAAACAACGCGGGGGTAACAGCCGACAACCTGCTCCTCCGGATGAAGGAAGAGGAGTGGGACCGCGTGATGAACGTGAATCTGAAGGGTGCCTTCAACTGCGCGCGCGCCGCGGCCCGCAGCATGGTCAAGGCCCGGGCCGGCAGAATCGTCAATCTGAGCAGCGTGGTCGCGGCCACGGGAAACCCGGGGCAATCGAACTACGCGGCCAGCAAAGCGGGCATCATCGGGTTCACACGCGCACTCGCGCTTGAGTTGTCGAGCCGCTCGATCACGGTGAACGCCGTGGCGCCGGGATTTGTCGATACCGACATGACCGCGGCTCTTCCTGAGAAAGCGCGGGATGAGCTGCTCGGGCGTATTCCTCTCGGACGGCTGGGGAAGCCCGAAGAGGTGGCGGCGCTCGCAAGTTTTCTGCTTTCGGAGGAGGCGGGTTACATCACGGGGCAGGTTATCCACGTGAACGGCGGCCTTTGCTGACGGAAAGGGCGCGCCTTCGACCGGATTCCGATTCACAAGCTCCTCTCGCGCGCCGGCGCGGGTTCCGCGTCCCGGGGACAGCCGGCGCTCTGCTCACAAGGAGGTCAATGGATGGCAATCGAAGAACGCGTTAAGGAGATCATCGTCGAGCAGCTTGGGGTGAATGAGGAGGAGGTGATCGCCGAGGCCTCATTCATCGATGACCTGGGTGCGGACTCCCTGGACATCGTCGAGCTCGTCATGGCCATGGAGGAAGAGTTCGACCTGGAAATCCC
>CBDUXZ010000363.1:0-2920 GCA_965371325.1 uncultured bacterium
GCGTTGTGTTGGATGGCCCATGGGGGTTCCTCTCTCCTTTGATTGCATCGGCCGCAGGGGGCTGGAACTCAAGCCTGGGCTGCGCCTTCAGGCATGCGCCCTCCGTCATGGCGAGGAGCACCCGCGACGGAGCAATTCCCTGATTGAGCTTTTGGGGTCAGACCCCATCCAGGGGCCGGGGGGGGGGGGGCCGTTCTCTAGCGCGCTTCAAGAATGCGCTTGATGACATCCTCGTCGGCGGGAAGAAAATCGTACTCCGGGAGGCTTTCCGGTCGGGCCCACGCATACTCGAGGCCGCCGCGGGAGAGCCCGAGGGGCTCACCGCCCGCGAAACGGCAACGGTAGAAGAGAAGGAGCACGCGAAAGCCGGGGTAGGTGTGGATCTTCACGAGGAAGATCGCGCCCACTTCCGCATCGACCGAGAGCTCTTCCCGGATCTCCCGCGCGAGGCACTCCTCGGGCGTCTCCCCGGGCTCGAGCTTGCCGCCGGGAAACTCCCAGTACCCTGCCATCCAGGCGCCTGGTGGTCGTCGCGCAATAAGGATGGCCCCGTCGTCGCGATCAATGATTCCGGCAGAGACGATAAGCAAGGTGTCCAGTGGAGGGCGGACGAAGAGCCTACGCGTAGCCGAGATCGGCCAGCTCGTGCTCCTCGAAGCCCAGGTAGTGCCCGACCTCATGAAGGACCGTCTTCCGGATCTCCGCGACGAGCTCCTCGCGGTTCCCCGCGATCTTCTCGAGGCTTTTTCTGAAGATCAGGATGACGTCCGGCCCCGTGGCCTGGCCGATGGCGGTCTTTTCCTGGTAGGGCGTTCCGACGAAGAGCCCCAGGATCTGCGGGCTCACATTGTCTTCGGTAACGATGCGACGGGAGGCGAAATCCTCGACTCCTACGGGCACGTTCCCGAGGAAATCGCGGACGGCCGGGTCGAGGCCCTCGAGAACCTCCCCCACGATCCGCTCGCACTGCTCGACGGATATTTCGGTCGGGAGCGGGTAGTGTTTTGAATCAAGCTCCGCAGCCCTGGCCAAGGCGTTCCGGGCCTCGTCGTCCCGGGCCAACTTTTCGAGGATAAGGCCGCGGCGGTAATGAATGTCGGGATCCTCCGGCGACTGGCGAAGGACCTTGTCGAATTCCGCCAGAGCCTTCCGGTAGTTCCCCTGCTCGAAGAGTATGCCGCCACGGAGGGAAACGAACTCGGGCCGGCCGACGGAGAGACCGAGCGCCTTGTCAGCCATCGAGAGGGCCGTGCCCAGATCGCCTGAAGTCAGCGCGACCTTCGCCTTCACAAAGTACGCGTCCGCCGCGTCATACAGATCCAACGGGCGCTTCAAGAGCGCGTTGCAGACGGTCTCGCCCTCCTTGCCGCGGTCCAGATAGTCAACCAGGAGCTCCGCGCGGTTAAGGGCGGCCTTGACGAAGCCGCCATCGAGGCTGAGGGCCTGTTCGAAGCTGGCAAGGGCATCATCGGGGCGCCCGAGCATCATGAGGGCGTTGCCGCGGCTGTTGTGCGCATCGGCGTTTGAGGGTGAGAGCGATACCGCCCGGTCGAATCGATCGAGAGCGGTCGTGTAGTCACCCTCGTCGTAGAGGTCTTCGCCCTCCTCGAGGGCTGCCCAGAAATCTTCGTTGCTCATCTGCCTGTGGTGCCTCCCCAGGGGGCGAGCGGGCAAGCGGGCAAGCGATCGCCCGGCCAAAGCGAGGCGAATCATAGCCAATGCCCGGGGCACATTCAATTATAAGGATGCGTCTCATCGGGGGCCGGCGACGGGTTCGATTCCCTTCATGGCGGGCCTTGCGGGCCCCGATTGAATATCCCACGGATTCGTACACGGGATTCCGCTCCCGCGTGCTCAGCAACGGTAGGTCCGGGCCGGATCCTGTGCTAGTATGCCCCCGCTTGTGAGATTGCCAAGGAGAGTCCTCAATCGATGTCCGACCCGCACTCTGAACCGCCCTCGGGTGATCAAAAGCCGAAAGCCCGCCCCATCACCTTTGAAGATCTTTCGCCAGAAGCGCGCCAGGGATGTCTCGATCTGGGCTGGTCCAAGTTTACGCCGGTTCAGGAGCAGGCGATTCCCGGCTTTATGGCCGGCCAGGATCTCATGGTTCAGTCCAAGACGGGATCCGGGAAGACCGGCGCCTTCGGGCTTCCCATCGTGGATCTCGTGAAGCCCGATGGGCGTTACGTGCAGGCGATGGTCCTGACACCCACGCGGGAGCTCACGATTCAGGTGTGCAAGGAGATCACCTCCCTTGGAAAGCACCGGAACGTGATCCCGGTCGCCATTTACGGCGGGGTCGGCTACAAAGCCCAGCTCGACGGACTCAAGTCGGGCGCGCAGGTTGTGGTCGGGACCGCGGGCCGTATCCTGGATCACATGCAGAGCGGCGCGCTCGACACGAGCCGTTGCGGGATTCTTGTTCTTGACGAGGCCGACGAGATGCTCTCGATGGGCTTCTATCCCGACATGCTTCGTATCAAGGAGGAGCTTCCGCGGGATCGGCAGACCATGCTCTTCTCGGCGACTCTTCCCCCCAACGTCCAGTCACTCTCCCGGGGCTTTCTGCGCGATCCGGTGTTCTTATCCCTTTCTGTCGATCGCCTTACCGTCGATGAGATCGAACACTTCTATTACATCACGCCGCAGGCCGAGAAAGAGGCGAACCTGGCGCACATCCTGGAGCTGGAGAATCCTGATTCCGCAATTATCTTCTGCAACACCAAGAACGAGGTGCACAAGGTAGCGGATAGCCTCAAGCGAGCAGGCCTGGACGCGGACGAGATCAGTGGGGATCTCGCCCAGAAGGATCGCGAGCGGGTGATGGGGCGTATCAAGGCGGGCGGCCTGCGTTTTCTGGTAGCCACCGACGTTGCAGCGCGCGGCATCGACATCAGCGACCTGGCGTGGGTCGTGA
>CBDUXZ010000364.1:0-2915 GCA_965371325.1 uncultured bacterium
CGCGACCATGAGGCCGTAGTGCTCGAAATTGGCGCGGGCCACCCGCCACCGCCAGGCGTCGTCCTTCTCCGGGAAGGCCAGTCGAAGGTTCGTCAGCGCGATTTCGCGGTGGCGCCTGTCGAGGTGGAAAACGAGCCGCGCAACCCCGACCGACAGCCCGCGGGCCAGACCGAAGGGGAAGAGGCGGAGCAACGCGAACGTCGCCCGGACGAGGGCGTAGGTGATCCAGAGCCCAAGCCTGCTCTCTGACTTCTTCATCCGACCTGACTTCCTTCGATCACGCATCGATTGAACCCTGCTCTCCCGCAACCGCCGCCACGCGGCGCACCGCCCGCCCGAAAGCGGCCGGGTCGTCGAACTCCGTCCGCGTGGCAAGGACGAGCACGGGGGGCTCCCCCCGAAGCCAGGCCGGGTCGAGCTTCACGGCGTCCTTCTCCGTTGTTATCACGGCCTCTATCGCGTGGGCCCGCTCCCGCACCCTGCGCACGTCCTGTGCGCCATAGACGTGGTGATCCGCGAAGAAGAACCGCCCTGCCACCTTCATCCCTTCCTGATCGAGAAGCTGCGCGAAACTTTCGGGTTCGGCCACCCCGCACATGGCCGCCACCTTTCGGCCGCGCATAATGTCGATGGACAGCGACTTCCCCGTCTCAACGTCCCGGATTTCCGCCGGCACGGTGCGGCCCTCGAGAATCGTGACGCCGCGAGCCTGTGCAGCGATTGCGTCGCGCACGGGCGCAGGGTCATCGTCGCCGCCGAGCTTCGTGATGACGATGACATCCGCACGCGCAATCTCCGAAGCCGGCATCCTGAGCGGGCCCGCCGGTAGCAAGCGCCCGTTTCCGAAGGGTCGCCGCCCGTCAACCGTGACAATCTCGAGATCCTTCCGGAGGCGCCGGTTCTGAAAACCGTCGTCAAGCACAAGGACTTCGGCCCCGTAACGCGCGATCGCCAGCCTCCCCGCCCGTGCGCGATCGGCGCACACGATAACCACAAGACCGGGAACGGCGCGCGCGAGCATGACCGGCTCGTCCCCGGCGGCTCCCGCATGGGCTAGCACTTCCCGCCCGTCACTCACGACAACCAGCGAATCTCCCGGGGAACGACCGTAGCCGCGCGAAAGAAGCGCCGTCTTGAGGCCCGCTCCCAGGAGCGTGCGGGACGCCTCGGCGGCGACGGGGCTCTTCCCGCTCCCGCCCACCGTCAGCCCCCCCACTGAAATCACGGGAACGGGGAGGCGGGCCGGGTTTCCGGGCAGCATTTCGCGAATGCGCCACAGGCCGCCGTATATCAAGCCGAAGGGGTAGAGACAAAGGCCCAGCGACTTCGTGCCTGCGCCCCCCTCGGGATCCCACGCCGCGCGCGTGAGGCGATCAAGCATGGGCATGGCGCCCGGCCGGCGCGGTATGATCCTGCAGGTGCGGAGCGAGGAGCTTCAGAGTCCTTTCGACCGCCCCCTGGTTCAGCCCGATCGCACCCCGTCCCGCATCTCCCATGGCCGCCGCGCGCTCAGGCGTTGAAAGGATCTCACGGAGGGCCCGTCCGAGGGCGATCGCATCACCCACGCGAATCGCCCCCCCCGCCTCCAGAAGACGTTGCGTCTCGAGTCTCTGGTTTTGCGTATGGGGCCCGAAAAGGACGGGCTTTCCGTACCGCGCGGGCTCGAGCACGTTGTGACCGCCGACCGGCGCGAGAGAGCCGCCGACAAACGCCACCCGGGCGTACGCGTAGAGAGCGTCGAGCTCCCCCATCGTGTCGAGGACGATCACTTCCACCCCGGCCGCCGGCGGGCCCGAGAGCCGCGATCGCCGGACGCTATCGACCCCTTCCCTTTCGAGGAGCTCCTCGAGCGCGGCGATGCTCTCGAGATGCCGCGGCGCAATCACGAGCCGCAACTCGGGGTCCACGGAGCGGGCCGATCGCCAGGCCTGGAGAACCGCTAAATCTTCGCCCGGATGGGTGCTCCCCGCGACGAAGAGCGATCCGGCGTGCGAGAAGATCGCCTCGACGGTGGGATCCGGGGCCCGGACGGATGGAAAATCGAACTTCAGGTTACCGGTGATCTCTACCCTGCGCGGATCGGCCCCGACGGTGAGGAGCCTGGCCCGATCCGACTCCGTCTGGGCCCCGATGGCGGCCATCGCCCGGAGCGCGGGGCCGAAGATCGCGCGCCCGCGCCGGTAGGACCCGGCCGTCCGATCCGAAATGCGCGCCGAGACGAGCGCGACGGGAATCTTCCTGGCGGCCGCGGCGAAGATCAGCTCCGGCCAGATCTCCGTCTCCACGATGATGAGGAGCCGCGGCGCAATCCGCCGCATCACCCGGCGCGTTATCGGCGCCACATCGAGGGGTGCTGACATGGCGAGGGAATCCGGGAAGAGACGCCTCGCGAGGGCCAGGCCCGTTGGCGTCATCGTTGAGATCAGGAAAGGGGACGCAAGCTTCTCGACAATCCGCGCGGCCGAGCGCACCTCCCCCATGCTGGCGCAGTGAACCCAGACGGGCGCCCGGGGAATGTCGACGGGAGGTTTTCCGAGGCGCTCCGGGACAGTCCGGGCAAAGGCCGGATCCCGCAGGCTCTTCCAAAGAAGAACGGGGCCCGCCGCCACAGCGACGGCCACGTTGTATGGCAGGCGTGCAACTCCCAATCCTACTCCCGAAGAATAAGTGGACGCACCAAAAGGGGACGCTCCCCTTTTAGTGCAGCGGGGCGTGCGACGGCTTGCCGTCGATGACAAACTGCTTCTCGTAAAGGCGCCGGTACTCGCTCCCGTTTGCGAGAAGCTCCTCATGCGTCCCCTCCTCCACGATCTCGCCTTCCCGAATAACCAGAATGCGACTGGCATGGCGGATGGTGGAGAACCGGTGGGCGATCACCAGGGTCGTGCGGTTGGCCAGGAGGTTTTCGAGCGCGC
>CBDUXZ010000365.1:0-2913 GCA_965371325.1 uncultured bacterium
CCGGCGCTTGTTCCGGTTCACGCCACCGAGATGTATGCGCGAAACGTGCTGAACGTGATTCTGGATCTGCTCAAGGACGGACAGATCGAATTCAATCTTGACGACGAGCTGGTTCGCGGCGCCCTGGTTACCCATCAGGGAGAGGTACTGCACGCGCCGACGAAGTCTGCGCTCGAATCCCGGGGGAACGCATCATGATCTCTCCGTTACTGGTCGGCCTTTACGTCTTCGTTCTCGCCATTTTCCTCGGCTTCGAAGTCATCACGAAGGTCCCCCCCACGCTCCACACGCCGCTGATGTCGGGTGCGAACGCGATCTCGGGGATCACCCTCGTCGGTGCGCTCTATTGCGCGAGAACGGGAGACGCGGCTTTCGCCAATATTTTCGGGTTCGCTGCCATTACCTTCGCCACGATCAACGTCGTGGGCGGCTTCATGGTCACCAACCGGATGCTCCGCATGTTCAAGAGGAAAGGGTAGCGCGTTGGAGAACGCCTGGATCCCGATCGGCTACCTCGTAGCGGCATCGCTCTTCATCTTCGGACTGCGCAATCTCTCCAAGGTGAAGACAGCGGCCCGGGGGAATACCCTTGCGGCCCTCGGCATGCTTCTCGCCATCGTGCTGACCCTCCTCGACGTAACGGATGTGCATTACGTTTACATCTTCGCCGGCCTCGTCATCGGATCGGGGATCGGGGCCGCGGCCGCGGTCCGGGTGCCGATGACGGCCATGCCCGAGATGGTGGCGCTGTTCAACGGCTTCGGGGGGGCCGCGTCGGCGTTTGTGGCCCTTTCCGTTTTTTTCCGGGGGCTTGCGGGGGGTTCCTCGAGCGCTTCCGAGGGAACCATCACGCTCCTCGGCGGGCCCGACGTGGTGATCGCCGGCGAGCTGAGCCTCCTCATCGGCGCGGCGACTTTTTCGGGAAGTTTGATCGCTTATCTGAAGCTTCGCGGCTCGGCAATCGAGAAGGCAATTCGCCTTCCGGGCGGGAACGTGCTGACGGGCCTGGCGCTGCTCATCTCCCTCGGCGTTGGGGGTGCGCTCTTCGGACCCTTTGACGCCTCGATAGTGTTGATCCTCTGTTTGGTTCTGGTGGGCATCTCGCTCTTTTTCGGCGTGGCAATGGTCGTGCCGATCGGCGGGGCGGACATGCCGGTCGTGATTGCGCTGCTGAACAGCCTCTCCGGCGTGGCGGCGGCGATGACGGGTTTCGTGCTCTCGAACTATCTCCTGATCATCGCGGGCTCACTCGTGGGCGCCTCCGGTCTCATTCTCACCCAGATCATGTGCCGCGCAATGAACCGTTCTCTGGGGAATGTTCTCTTCAGCGGCTTTGGCGGCGATACAAGTGCGAAGGGGAAACAGGGCTACACGAACGTCAAGGAGGCGACGGCCGACGAGGTTGCGCTGCTTCTCGAAGACGCGAGCACGGTGGTGATCGTTCCGGGCTACGGCCTTGCGGTGGCACGCGCGCAGCACATCACGCGTGAGCTTGGCGATCACCTCGAGTCACGCGGGACGAAGGTGCGCTACGCAATCCATCCGGTTGCCGGACGGATGCCCGGGCACATGAACGTTCTTCTCGCGGAGGCTGACGTTCCATACGATCATCTTCTCGAGATGGAGACGATCAACCCCGAGTTAAAATCCTACGATGTTGCGATCGTCCTGGGGGCAAACGACGTGGTGAACCCGGCGGCGCTGCACGACAAGGGGAGCCCCATCTACGGCATGCCCATTCTGAACGTTCACGAGGCGCAAACGGTTGTCGTCGTGAAGCGATCCCTCAGCCCCGGGTTCGCCGGCATAAGGAACGAACTCTTCGAGCACGACAACACCGTGATGGCCTTCGGCGACGCCAAGCATGTCATGACCGAGGTTCTCAAGGAATTGAAGGGCTAGGCGCGCGCCTCAGGCTGCGCAGACGAAGTCGATCGTTTCGCGAAATCCCATCCCTTCGAGTTCCTCCCGGATCTCGCCCCGCGCCTTCTCTCTCGCCACCGACACGACGATGGGCCGCCCGGGCAGTTCTCGCAGATCCTCCGGCGGGATGACCGGGGCCCCGTGAATCTTCCTGCCGAGCCGGCCCGGATGAAGCTCCACGATGTGGCCGGGGCGTTTACCTTCGGCCTCGAGGGCCCGCCGGAGCGCCTTTCCGGTCTCCCCGTATCCCCAGAGAACGTAATACTCCCGGCCTTGGAGGAAGCCCGAGGCCAGGAAGCTTGCCTTGAGCGCCACGAAACGCTCCGAGGCATAGGCGGGGCTCGTGCGCCAGAGGCGATCCGGTCCGTCCCGCCACGAGAGGAGCCGGCGGGCAACCATGCCGATCCGGTGGCCCGCCTGGAGGAGGCGCAGGACCAAATCGTAGTCCTCCGGCCAGCCGCGATCCCGGTACCCGGCCTTCGCAAGCATCTCGCGGCGGATCATGAGGGCGGGATGCGCGACGGGGCATTCGACAAACGCCTCCGCCTGTAACTGATCCGGCGTGCGAATGCCATTGAGCCATCGCTCGTACTCGCGGAATCTCGCCGTGAGGGCGACTCGCGGAAAGAGGCGCACGTGGCAGCCCACCGCCGCAAGCCCCGGGTTCGCGGCAAGGGCCCGCGCCTGCGCGTGCAAACGCTCCCGGTGCATCAGATCGTCGGCATCCATGCGGGCGACAAGGCCGCCGCGGCACGCCGCAAGCCCCGCGTTCAAAGCCTCGACCAGGCCGGCGTGGGGCTTCGACAAAATTCGAAACCTGGGATCTTTTCGCGCAAAGTCCTGCGCGAGGGGGAGGGTCGCGTCCGTGGATCCGTCGTCGACAACGACGCATTCCCAGTCGCGTGCCCTCTGACGCGTGATGCTCCGGAGGCAGGCGGGAAGGGTCCCCTCGGCGTTGTAGGCGGGGAGAAGGATTGAGATACGCGGCGG
>CBDUXZ010000366.1:0-2913 GCA_965371325.1 uncultured bacterium
GAGCGAGAGATCGAGATTCACGACACCCGGCTCGACGGTGGCGCAAAGGTTCTCGGGATCGATGTCGAGAATGCGGTCCATGCGGGAGAACGCGATCATGATTCCGCCCGCGACGGGAATCGATCCGCCGGAGACGCTTGTTCCCGCCCCCCGCGCCACGACCGGGGTGCGCAGCGCGTGGGCGAGTCGGACGATTTGCACGACTTCTCGGGTGGAGTCTGGAAGCACCACCACGTCGGGCCTGGCCGACTCCAGCGAGGCGTCGTAGCCGTAGGACTCGAGCTCGACGGGGGAGGTGATCACGTGGTCGGCGCCGATGATTTTCGAGAGTTCCTTGGCCAGGGCGCGGTACTGATCGGATCGCGCGCTCACGTGTAAACCTTCCCGGCCGCCCGAACGGCCGCGCCCGCGGAGAGCGGGTGGCCCGCGTCGGAGAGGATGGTCTGCAGCGCCTCGAGAAGCGCCATCACGTTCCTTTTCGAGCTGCTGTAGCCCATGAGCCCCACGCGCCACACCTTTCCCTGGAAGACTCCCAGGCCGGCGCCGATTTCAATGCCGAACTCTCTGAGGAGCCTGCCGCGCACCATCTGATCGTCCACGCCCGCGGGGATGGCCACGGCGTTCAGCTGGGGCAGGCGCTCCTCTTTCGGTACCACAAACACAAGACCGATCGCCTCGAGCCCGGCCACAAGCGCCCGGTGATTCAGCAGGTGCCGGCTCCAGCAGTTTTCGAGCCCTTCCTCGAGAACGATGCGCAGGGCTGCGTTCAGCGCGTAGATCATCGAAATGGGCGCGGTGTGGTGATACAGGCGCTCCTCCCCCCAGTACCGGGTGAGCAAGGTGAGATCGAGGTACCAGGACGGCACCTTTGTCCTGCGCGAGAGCACCTTCTCAACCGCGCGGCGTGAGAAGCTCACCGGGGCCAGCCCGGGCGGGCAGGAGAGGCATTTCTGCGTGCCGCTGTAACATGCGTCTGCACCCCAGCGATCGAGTTCCACGGGAACTCCCCCCAGGGAAGTCACGGTGTCTACCAGCAAGAGCGCGCCGCAGGTTTGTGCAACGCTCGCTATGGGGGCAATAGGCGTCAGCGCTCCCGTGGAAGTCTCCGCGTGGACGACCGCGAGGATCTTCGGCGCACACTTGTTGGCGGCGGCGGCGACATCTGCGGGATCCATCGCGCGACCCCAGGGCGCTTCGACCCGAGTGACCTGAGCGCCGCAACGCGCCGCCACGTCCGCCATGCGGGATCCGAATACCCCATTCACGCACACCAGGACATCGTCGCCCGGCTCGACGAGATTGACGAAGCACGATTCCATCCCCGCGCTTCCGGTTCCGGAAACCGGGAACGTGACGGGGTTCTGCGTGAGGAACGTCTGCCTGAGGAGATTCTGGGTCTGCTCCGCGAGATCGAGAAACACGGGATCCAGATGGCCCAAGAGCGGCGCGGAGATCGCGTCGAGAACGCGGGGATCGACATTGCTCGGCCCAGGGCCCAGGAGCGTTCTATCCGGCGGCTTGAAGGGCGCCTTCGGCTCAACCATTCCGGACCTCCCTGCAGCAAAGCGTTTGATAGCGCGAGGGGCGCTTTTCTAGGTTGCCGTAGGCACCGATGCGAGTGTCTTGCGCGATTTCGTGATACGCTTTGAGCGGCAATCAATCCCGGTGAAAGCCGACCGAGAGGTGATGATGAACGGGCCCTATGCATATCGCAACCGGCGCGGAGGGCACCGGGTGTATCTTCGAACGGAAGTCGCCTGTATCGAGCCCCGGGGCGGTTCCCACGCGGCCGCTCTCGGAAACCTGGGATCGGGCGGGATTTTCATTCACGCCCCGGCCCCCTATGGGGCGGGCACGCGGTTGATCCTCCGGTTCAGGTTGCTGATTTCGGGGGAGCCGCGGAATATCGAGGCGCTGGGCCAGGTCGCGTGGATCCGCCGCATGGGCGGCAAGCGCCTTCCGGGCTTTGGAGTTCGCTTCACGCAGGTTGAGGGGGACGACGCGCGGGCTATTCATCGTCTCCTGGCGCGCCGCCGGGCGGCGAGCCGGTCCCTCGGTGTCGCCTGACGGAGCGGTTTGCCTGCCTTGAAGGTGCGGCCCCGCCGCGGAGTGCCATGAGTTGTCTTTTCTGCCAGATCGCCGAGAAGACCATCCCTTGCAAGATGGTCTACGAAGATGAAAATCTGATAGCCTTCGAGGACGTCAGCCCACAGGCGCCGGTCCACATTCTCATTGTCCCGGTAAAGCATATTCCCACGGGTCTCGATCTGACGGAGGAGGACCGCGGTACTGTGGGCGATGTGTTCCTGCTGGCGGCAAAACTCGCCAGGGAGCGGGGCATCGCCTCGGAGGGTTATCGGGTTGTGCTGAATACGAATGCGGGGGCGGGGCAATCGGTTTTCCACCTGCACTATCACCTTCTCGGGGGGCGCATCATGCGCTGGCCCCCCGGCTGAGACCCTCTCCCGCCGTCTCGTTCCGAGCATGACGCCAGGCCCTCGCCGCGCGGCCGTTCTTCCGTGGCCCGCAGCACCCGGGTTTCTTATGAAGCGTTTCAAATTCAAGGAGACCATCCGGGTCCGATTCGCGGAGACGGATGCGCAGGGTGTGGTCTGGAACGGGAACTACCTTACCTACTTCGACGTGGCCATGACGGAGTATCTGCGGGCCATGGGGCTGGCCTACCAGGAGGTGGTGGGGGAGAGCCTGGAGTTTGTCCTGGCCCGGTTCGAGATCGACTATAAGGCCCCCGCTTCCTTTGACGACCCCGTGGAGGTCTACACGGGCGTCTCGCGCATCGGAAACGCGAGCATCTCGTTCGGATTCGAGATGTTCAACGGCGACAACGGGCTGCTCCTTACGCAGGGACAGGCCGTCTACGTGGTGCTCGACCGACGGACGGGGGCGAGCACG
>CBDUXZ010000367.1:0-2912 GCA_965371325.1 uncultured bacterium
GGCAAAGCAGCTACGCAGCATGGGGGGAGATCTCAAGATCGTCGGGTTGAAACGCGCCCCCCTCGAACTGATGCCCACCAAACTTTCCGGCCGTTTTTTTGAGCCCTACGAGAGCCTGGAAGCAGCCGTCGACGGTTTCGTCAGCGAAAGCGTCTCACATATGGCCCCAGGCCCATAGCCGAGACCGGGGCCGTACCGTACGGGCCCGTCGCCGGATGAAAGCATGGCGTCCGCGCACGTACCGGTCCTTCTGGAGGAAGTCCTGGCAGCCCTATCGTGTCAGCCCGGGAAAACTTACCTGGACGCCACCGTGGGCGCCGGGGGACACGCACTCGAGATTCTGCACCGCACATCGCCCGATGGGCGCCTACTGGGCATCGATCAGGATCCCGCCGCCCTCGCCCGCGCGCGAGAGCGACTCGCCCCCTACCGGGGCCGTTTCGAACTCCTGCAGGTGAGTTTCCGCCGTCTCCGGGCCCTCCTCGAACAGCGCGGAGAGACGGCCTTCGACGGCATTCTGCTTGATCTCGGGCTCTCCTCCGATCAGCTGGCCGACGCCTCGCGCGGCTTTTCCTTCTCCCGTCCCGGGCCGCTGGACATGCGGATGGATCCCCGCGCTTCGCGCACCGCTGCGATGGTCGTCAACAATTTCGACGAGGGAGCGCTGCGCTCGCTTCTCCGTGAGTTCGGCGAAGAGCCCCACGCGACACGCATCGTCCGCGCAATCGTCCAGAAACGGCGAGAGGCGTGCATCGATACAACCGAGCGGTTGGCCGCGATTGTCGAGGAGGCCGTTCCGCCCTCGAGGCGCGGAGCACGCACGCACCCCGCGACAAAGACCTTTCAGGCGCTTCGCATCGCGGTGAACGACGAGCTCGCGGCGCTTGAGGAACTGCTTGACGGCATTCCCGATCTTCTCGTACCCGGAGGAAGGCTCGTCGTCATTTCCTTCCACAGTCTCGAGGATCGGATCGTGAAGCGGCGCTTTCGGGAATGGGGCGGGCAGTGCACGTGTCCCCCAAAACTTCCCCTCTGCTCCTGTGGTGCCCGCGCGTGCATGCGGCTGCTTGGCAGGAGAGCCACAAAACCCTCGGCGGAAGAGGTTGCCGCAAATCCGCGCTCACGGAGCGCGCGTCTTCGCGCCGTGGAGCGACTCGGGGAGGCGGCATGAAGCGGAGGAAGGGAAAGCACTCAAGACAGACCGCGAGACGGCTACGCGAAGCGGGCGCATTCCTGACCGTGGCCGCCGTCATGTTGAGCTGTGCCCTCTTCTACGTCTGGACGCGCCACCAGGTAACAACCTGGGGTTACAAGATTTCCGAGGCCGCAGGCCGGCAGAACGAGCTCAGACAGGCGAATCGCGAGCTACGGCTCGAGGCCGCCAGCCTCCGCTCGCCTCGCCGCGTCGAAAAGATCGCCCGGAAGGAGCTCGGCCTCGATTTCGCAAAGCCAGGACAGATACAACCCTTGAATTGAGCGATCCCTCACCGAGGCCGCTCGATCGGGCACCCTAGATGAAACCTCTCATCTCCCACTGGGTCCGCATCCGCATCGCAATCGTGGCCTTGGTTTTCCTCGTGAGCCTTTCCTTCATCCTGCTTCGGGCTGTCCACCTTCAAATCATCAGTCGGGACCGCCTGGCCGCCATCGCCACGGATCAGAGCGACACCGAAATTCTGATCGATCCCAAGCGGGGCCCGATCTTCGACCGGCGGATGCAGGAGCTGGCGGTGAGCCTGGACGTGGAGTCGATTTACGTCAGGCCAGGGCAGCTTGAATCGCCGGAGGACGCGATCGTCCGCATCTCGACCGCCCTGGGCGTGGGGGCGGAGAAGCTTCGAAAGCGGGTTGGCGGCGGCAGCCCCTACGTCTGGATCAAGCGCCGGGCAGACCCCGCGGATGCGAGGCGGGTACGGGCGCTGGGGATCACAGGCGTCGGGTTCACGCCGGAAGGGCGGCGATTCTACCCTCACGTGCGCCTCGCCGGGAAACTCATGGGGCTCGTCAACGTCGACGGCAAGGGACTCGAAGGTCTCGAGCTTCAGTACGACAGCGTTCTACGTGGAAAACAGGGGCGGGTCTATGCCCGCCGCGACGCGCGCCGCCGGCCTATCCTTATTGAAGGGCTGGAGTCGGGGGGAGCCCGCGAGGGCCACGGGATCGTCCTTACGATCGATCGGGCGATTCAGTACATCGCAGAGACCGAACTCGCGACCGCAATGAAAAAGACGCGCGCCAGGCGCGGGATAGTTGTCGTCATGGAGCCCCGGACAGGCGACGTTCTCGCCCTCGCGGAGTCCCCGAGCTTCAACCCGAATGTCTATGGAAAATCCAAACCCGAGAACAGACACTGCTGGGCCTTCTCCACCATCTTCGAGCCGGGCTCCATCTTCAAGATCTTCGTTGTCGCGGCGGCGCTCGACGCGGGAGCCATTCGAAGCAACTCCCGCATCTATTGTGAGGGAGGTGCCTACCGCTATGCCGGCCACACGATCCACGATGTGCACGCCTACGGTTTGCTAAACATCGCGGGGATCATCAAGCATTCCTCAAACATCGGCGCACTCAAGATCGCGGAACGCCTGGGCAGCGATCGGCTCTACGGTTATATTCGGAATTTCGGATTCGGCTCACGCTCCGGCTCGGGCTTCCCAGGCGATCTCCGCGGCATCGTACCGCCTTTGAAAACCTGGAAGAAGATCACCCGAGGCACGATAGCCTTCGCGCAGGGGATATCGGTCACTCCAATCCAGATTACGGCAGCCCTCGCGGCCATCGCGAACGGCGGCAAACTCATGCAGCCCCGGATGGTTTCGTCGCAGGTTGATCCGAAACGGAGGGTCGTCGAGCAATACGAGCCCCGGATGGTGCGGCAGGTTGTCTCCGAGCAAACCGCGCGCAGGGTGACCGAG
>CBDUXZ010000368.1:0-2902 GCA_965371325.1 uncultured bacterium
CCCATGAGGTTGAACTCTTCGCGCTCGACCAGGCGTTTGATCGATTCATCGATCTCGATCCAGATCCCAATCGTCTCGAAGACGCTCGGGGGAAGCGAGAGCGCATGGGTGGAGAGAAGCGTCTGCCCCATGATGCGGCGCTTTTCAAATCCGGTAATCCACGACGTCACCCTGAGCCGGCCCTGCCGTGCGAGAAAGCTCCTCTGGCGCAACGTTCGGTCAACGGAGAGAATCTCGGTCTCCTTCCTTCCGAGCGGGCGTGTGTAATAGGGTAGCTTCGCCGGCCGCGCGTAAACGTCGCGTTTGTCAAGATCGAGCCGGTTGACGGCATATTGCCTTCCGCGGTGCATGTAAACGGCCCCCCCATGGCACTCGGCCATCACGCGCGGTCCGGAAAGGTTGCCGACGGGCGCGCCCGCCACCTCGTCGAAGATCGTGTAACTCTCGCCGACGCCGCGAATGTCGACGTCGGCATGCGGCCTGCGCGGTCCGGAAAACCACTCGCTTCCACTGGCCGCCCGAAGAAGCTTCCCCTCGTTCTCGAGTGAGGCGAGGGTTTCCCTTGCGGCGCGGGGGCGGAGGATCTCCTCTTCGACGCGGAGGGGAATCTCCGCCGCTGCGCAGACCAGGTGTGGCGCGAGAATATTCCGGTTGCCGGGATCCGCCACGGCGGACTCGTAGCCGCGCCGGAAGAAATCCGCCGGATGACGCACGAAGTACTGATCGAGCGCGTCGGGTTGCGCGACGAGAAAAATGGCCGACGCGCGTCCGGTGCGTCCGACGCGCCCGCTCCGCTGCCACGTATTCACGATGCTGCCCGGGTACCCCACGAGAATGCAGACGTCCAGCTCACCGATATCGAGACCCATTTCAAGCGCGGAGGTCGAGATCACGCCCCATAGGTCGCCCGACTTGAGGCGCGCCTCGATTTCGCGGCGCTCTCCCTTGAGATAACCGGCGCGGTAGGCGCTGATCCTGTGGGCGAGGGAGGGATTTTCATTAAGCGTCCAGGTGTGCATGAGTTCGGTGATCTTCCGGGCTTTCGTGAACGCGATGGTCTTGTGGCCGGCGCGAACCGCGTGTCCGAAGAGTCGCGCAGCGGCAAGCGTCGGGCTGCCTCCGGGATTGATGAAGAGGAAGTGGCGCCTGGCGGATGCGGCGCCGTCATCGTCGACGACCGTGAAGGGGAGTCCGGTGAGATCCCGCGCGAGGTCTCCGGGGTTGTCGATGGTGGCGGAGCAGGCGACGAACTGCGGGCGGCCGCCGTAGTAGCGCGCGACGCGCCGAAGGCGCCTCAAGACCTGCGCGATGTGGGAGCCGAAAACGCCGCGATAGGCGTGCAGCTCATCGATGATGACGAACCGGAGTCCCCGGAAAAAGCGCTCCCAGCGGTGGTGATAGGGAAGGATTCCCAAGTGCAGCATGTCGGGATTGGTGATCAGGATGTTGGGCGGCGCGTCCCGGATCTTCCGGCGCCGGTGTGGGGATGTATCACCGTCATAGATGACGGTTGAGATCGTGCGCTCGGGCGCGTGCCGCCGGAGGGCGCCGGTGAGCAGTTCAGCGTTGCGGTGCTGATCCCGCTCCAGCGCCTTCAGGGGGTAGAGGCAGAGTGCCCTGGCTTCCGGATTTTCGAGGATGCTTTCGAAGATCGGGAGGTGGAAGACAAGCGTCTTGCCGCTCGCGGTGGGCGTGGAAACCACCACGTTCTCGCCACGCCGGATGCTGTCGAGGGCGCGGCTCTGGTGGAGATAGAGACGCCGGATGCCGCCCTCGGCGAGGGCGCTCCGCAGGGCCGGAGGGAGTGGTTCGGCAGGCTCGGTGTGGCGCGCGGCGCGACGCGGCAGGATCTCGTGGTGGGTGATGATCCCGCGGAACGCATCCGTCCCTCTTAACGCGTCGATGAAACTGTCCATGAGAGCCCCCGGCTGCGCCTCCGCAAAGGGGGGGGAGCCTTGGCGGCAGGAACCGCTGTTTCTTCCTAGCACACCCCTCCGACACCTTCAATGGACCTCTTGCGGCAGGGGAAATGGCTATTTCTTGAGCCATAAGCAGGACAATATAATTCCCGAAAATAGTAGATTTTTTACTCTTGACACGCCAAGACCGCCCATCTATCTATATAATCTTGACTCCAGGGCCGGAGATATTCTGGCCATCACCACCGGGTGGATTATGCGTCTCACATCCCAGGTGCGTTACGCGGTTCTCGCCGTTTTCGACATGGCCTACCACGACATCGGCACGCCTCGCCAGGCCAGGACCATCTCGAGCCGGCAGGGCATTCCGCCCCGCTATCTGGAGCAGATTTTTCAGCGTCTCGTTCGCGGCGGTATTCTGCGAAGCAAGCGCGGCCCACGTGGCGGTTACTCCCTCGCGCGTCCTCCGGCGCGCCTGTCGATCGGCGATATCGTCCTGGCCACCGAGGGGTCCTTCGAGGGGCTGCTCGGGGGAGGCGATTCGCGCTTGCGCCGGACGACGTCCGCGCCGGGCACCTCCCAAGGGAGCGAGGAGGTGTGGAGCGCCGTCGTGGGGCGAGTCACCGAGGTGCTCGAAACACTTACCATCGAGGATTTGGTCCGCGTGGCCGAGAAACACGGGATCGAGCGTGAGGCCGCGGGGAACATGTACTTCATCTGAAAGGCGGAGGAGGAGAAACCCATGGGGCAGCCATTGGTCACGGTTCGCATACCGCCGCCTCTACGAAGGCATACGGGCGGAAAGGAAGAGGTCTCGGGGAGTGGAAACACGCTTCTCGCGCTGATCGCCGATCTCGAAACACGGCACGCGGGACTGCGGGAGCGTCTCCTCGATGAAGAGGGGCGGCTGAGAAGATTCGTGAACGTGTTCGTGAACGACGAGGATTGCCGCTTCCTGAAGGATCTCGACACCGAGCTGAAGG
>CBDUXZ010000369.1:0-2902 GCA_965371325.1 uncultured bacterium
GGCTGGCAGCGGCCCGGAAAGGCCGCTCGCCATGCTGCTGAGGGCATCGGGAAGGACGTCGTGCTCTGCGGCCATCTTCGCGATCTCCACCTCTCCCGCCCGCATGCGCTCCAGCTCTTCGGGTTGGAAGCGGGGGTCGATCGCCCGAATCCTTTCCACGATGGGAGGATGCGTGGCCATAAGGGAGGTAAAGTGCCGAGTTCCGGCTCCAAAGAGCATGTGACTGATCTGCTCTGCCCCGGCCGTCTCGATCCGCGAGCCCTGCCGGAAGCCGCCGATCTTCTTCAGCGCCCCCGCAATCCCCTCGGGGTTCCGTGTGAACTGAACCGCCGAAGCATCAGCAAGGAATTCGCGTTGCCGCGACACGCCGGCCTTGATGAGCCGCCCGAAAAACACTCCGATGTACCCGATGGCGACGAGGGCCACACCGACGACCAGAAGAAGAAGGGCCGCGCTTCCGGCCCCCTTGCCGGAACGTCTAACTCTCACCCGGCTCCCCCGGAAGGTTCCGCGCAGGAGTCCCTCGCCCGCCATGCCGATGCAGAGAATCCCGAAAAGGAGTCCCACAAGATGGGTGTTGAGGCGCATGTCGCCGTTCAGAATATGGCTGAACTCGTGCGCGATGACCCCCTGCAGCTCGTCCCGTGAAAGACGGTCGAGAGTTCCGCGTGTCACCCCGATGGCCGCATCACTCGGCGTGAATCCGGCAGCGAAGGCGTTGATCCCGTCCTCTTCACCGAGAAGATAAACCTCGGGCACGGGCACGCCGGAAGCGATGGCCATTTCCTCAACGATGTTCAGAAGGCGTCTTAGCCGGCGGTCCTTCGCATCAGGCGTGATGCGCTCCCCACCGAGCCCGCGTGCCACCTTCCCGCCGCCGCCAAGGGAGAGGTTTTTGAACAGGGTTGCAAGCCCGATGAAGGAAAGCACCGCGATGCTTGTCCAGGCAAGAAAGGCGATATTCCGAGCCACCCAGGCTGTATCGGGGAACCGCCAGACGGCGGGATGACCGGCACTCGAAGCGACCGTTGCTATCACCAAATCCACGGCGAGCACTATGAATACAACCGCAAGCACAAACAGAAAGACAAGGAGTGTGGTGTTCCGGCGGGCGCGATCCTGGTGTTCGAAGAAGTTCATCCGGACCTGGCGACACGATCAGGAGAAGGAGACCTTGGGCGCCTTCCGCTCAGCGGTTACGGTCAGCTCAAACAGCTCGGCATTGGTGAAGCCGAACATTCCCGCGATCAAAGAGTTCGGGAAGGTTTCACAGCCCGTGTTGTAGGTCATGACGGAGTCGTTATACGACTGCCGCGCGAAGGAAACGCGATTCTCCGTGGACGTCAGCTCCTCCGTAAGCTGCATCATGTTCTGATTGGCTTTCAGATCGGGGTACGCCTCGGAGACTGCCAGCAAACGACCCAGCGCTCCCGACAGCGCGCTCTCGGCTCCCACCAACTCTTTGATCGCCTTCGGGTTCGCAGGGTCGGCCGCCGCCGCCCGGAGCCCCGCCATGGCGGCGCCACGGGCGGCAATAACGGCTTCGAGCGTTTCACGCTCGTGCTTCAGGTAGCCTCTGGCCGTCTCGACAAGATTCGGAATGAGCTCGTAGCGCCGTTTCAGCTGTACATCGATCTGCGCGAAGGCGTTCTTGAAGCGGTTCTTGAGCCTGATGAGACGGTTGTAGATACCAATGACCGCCAGGACCAGAAGAATCAGAACAGCCAAAACGATGAGCCCACCCATATTCTCCTCCCTACGGGACGCCCGGAACAGGCGCGCCAACGCCCGGAGATGCCCCGGGCTCAATGAGACTTTTCGGCCGCGAAAGCCTGTTCTTGACCCGCCCCTGATCGCGCCGCGCCCGCTCGCAGCCCCCCTGGCCTCTCATCGAGCTCCGGCGCCGCCCCCACGCCGGACGGCTGAAGCCGCCCCTCCAATAATCAGGTAGAGGAGTCCCAGGCCCACGGCGATAAATTTTGGCACTGCGCAGCCCCAGGCGAGTGCCGGCCAGCTGCCGCCCCCGGCGCCCAGCAGGAGCTGAATGAGCGCGTAATTCTCGACGGCGTCAAGCAGCGCTGCGAGGAGTTGCATCCAGGCAAGCGGCGCCGCTATTGGCACGAGTATCGTTCCGCGGTTTCTCTCCAGCCCGCCCAGCAGCACACAACCCAGTGCAATCGACAGCGAATAGGCAAAAAGAAAGAGGTAATCCACACCGAGGCTCAAGCCCGCACTGATCCGGGCCGCGTCATTCCAGGAAGAGAGGATCGCCGCGGCGTGCGATTCCGTCTTCGCGAGCTCGAAGGAAACAATCCCCTGGGGAGCCGCCTCCGTCCTGAGGGGTTTGTCGAAGGAAGCCATTACCGGCATAAGCACCAATGTCAGCGCCGTGACGGCAAGAAAGGCTCGGTTTCGCGCGGGACGCGAAAGCCATTCGAACGGCTGGGTCATTCTCCGGTCTCCGGATTTATCCTAGGACGATGTCGGCGATTGGCCCCGGTAGCCAAAAGGCTATCACAAATTTGCGTTATGAAGGAACGTCTTTTGGATTCTCGTCGCGCGCGCTACATTGATTATCTCACTAACACACCGGCCGCCTCGGCCGGGGCGCTGGACGCCAATTCGCACCGGCGGTTGTCGAGAGAGGTCATTCATGTCCGAGATCCTTTACGAGAAGAAGAAACATCTTGCGATCATTCAGATCAATCGGCCCGAGAAGAGAAATGCCTTCACGGTGGAGATGTTCCACCAGATCGGGAAGGCCTTCGCGGAGACGGAAGCAGACAACGACGTTCGCTGTACCGTCGTTCACGCAGCCGGGCCGGATTTCACTGCGGGACTCGACTTTATGAGCGTCGCGCCTGCCTGGGCGAGCGGGGAGAGGCCGTATCTGGAAGGAATG
>CBDUXZ010000370.1:0-2886 GCA_965371325.1 uncultured bacterium
TTCAGGTGCGCTCGCGCGACTTCACTGAAAATGGCCGGATCCGTCTTGCCGTCCGGATGGCAGGTTGCCATGACGTCCCGAACGCCGAAGAGATCCATGAATGCGCGGTTCACGCTGCGAAGGCCGGCACCGCCCGAGAGGATGAGCGTCCCGTCCACGTCGAACAGAAGAAGCTTTGCGGTTCCGGCCATGCATTTTATCCTGTTAAGAGGTCCGGAAAGGCCCGGGGCGCCCCCGGCCCCTGCAACCTTATCTCCACCGGGAACATCTATGATGAGTCCGAAAACCCCGGTTCCCCGGTAACAAGCAGAGCTGCATGCCCGTCAGCCCGTCCGTGAAGCTTATCCCCTTCGGCGAGCGAATCGCGCCGGCGCGGAGCGCCCTGCGAAAGACCGGCATCGAAGTCCTCCAGGTCAATGTGGGAAAGCTTTGCAACCAGATCTGCCAGCACTGTCACGTCGATGCCGGACCCAAACGCAGGGAAATTATGACGCGTGAGACCGCGGAGGCATGCCTGCGCTTTCTCGCGGACTCGGACATTCCTCTTCTCGATATCACCGGCGGGGCGCCGGAACTGTGCCCCGAGTTCGATCGTCTCGTCCTGGGGGCGCGGGCTCTGGGACGCCGCGTGATAGACCGCTGCAATTTGACCGTTATTTTCGAACCCGGCAAGGCGTACCTTCCCGAATTCCTGCGAGGGAGCGAGGTGGAGCTGGTCTGCTCCCTCCCCTGCTACTCCCGGAAGAACGTGGAGAGGCAACGGGGGGAAGGTGTCTTCGAGCGGAGCATCGAGGCGCTGAAGCTCTTCAATGAGCTCGGTTACGGCCGGACCGGCTCCGGCCTCACCCTTAATCTCGTGTACAACCCGGTGGGGCCCGATCTTCCGCCGCCGCAGCCGGCCCTCGAGGCCGACTACAAGAGGGCGCTGGCGGAGGATTTCGGGATCGTCTTCAACAACCTCATTACCATCACCAATATGCCGATCGCGCGTTACGCGACGTTCCTCCGCCGCGCCGGCAAGCATGAAGCGTACATGCATCTCCTCGCTGACAACTTCAACCCCGCGACCCTCGACGGCCTCATGTGCCATACGTTCCTCTCGATAGGCTGGGATGGGCTCCTCTACGATTGCGATTTCAATCAGATGCTCGACATGCCGATCGTCGGCCCCGCCAGCGGGTCGCGCACCATCTTCGACGCAAAGCCCGCGGACTTCGAGGGGCTGGACGTGCTGGTGGACGATCACTGCTACGGCTGCACGGCCGGGTCGGGCTCGGGGTGCGGCGGCGCTATCACCGGCTAGAAAAAGGGGGAGCGTCCCCTCTTCTTCTAGTTGCAGCGATCGCAGGGACAGAGCATGCGCAGCCGTTCGTACGTGTAAATTCCCGTGTCGTGGCCATCGCTCCAGCGAATTCGAATGCCGTATCGCCCCGCAAGCTCGATCTGCTCGGCGCTAATTCGATCGGGGAGGTCGGCCGCGTTCAGCATTTTTTCCCCGCTCCACTCATGCACACAGTTGGCGCAGGCACATGCGAGCCGGAGGGCGCGCCCCTCGAACACGCTCTCATGGCCGTCGCGCCAGAGGATACGCAGCCCTGGGAGCTTTGGAAGCCGGACGATCTCCGTCGGTTGGGGTTTTTGATCCACCACGCTATGCCTCGTTTTTCCCTTTTATTCAGGCTACTTGAGCAATTTCCAGACCCGCCCCCGGCGCTTTTCACGGGCCTAAAAAAGTATTTGACAAATACAGGTTAATAGGTTGATAATTTGTCACATGGGGCCCAAATCCCTGATTCTCGATCTTCTCTCCGCGAGCGATCCCATTCCGCTTCCGGCTGCGAGCTTTCTCGAGGCGGCTCGCATCTTCAAGCTGAAGGAGAACACGCTCCGTGTCACCCTCGGCCGTCTCGTTGCGGGCGGCACCCTTGACGCCCTAGGAACGGGGAGCGGGCGGCGCTACACGCTCTCCCCCCGCAGCCAAATCCTGAACCGCCACATCTTAGCCGCCCAATCGCTCTGCTCCAAGCCCTGGCGTGGCGAGTGGCTCTCCATCATCGCCTGGGCACCGGGGGCCGGACGTGCGGCGCGCGACCGCCTGCGGTTCGTGCTGCGCGTGCTCAAGCTCGCGAATCTCCAGCCGGGCGTCTGGGTCCGTCCGGACAATCTCGACCTCTCATTCGAGGAGGTACTCGAAGAGTTCGGTTTCAAGAAAGACGTGGTCTGGATGCGCGGCGCGCTCGGTCACGGACGCGAAAACGCCGCGCTCGCTAGCGAGCTTTTCGACGTCCCACGCCACGCGAAGGCTATCGACCGTACCTGCCGCGATCTCAGGGCCAGCATGGCGCGGCTCGACCGCCTGAGTCCCGGGCCGGCCCTGGCTGAAACCTTCGCCGTGGGCGGGCGGGCCATCAAGGTGATGTTCGAGGATCCCCTTCTGCCCGGCGCGCTGCTCCCCCGCGGGTGGCGCGGTGAGGAGCTTCGAAAGCTGTTCGCTGAGTACGATCGCATTGGCCGCCTGCACTGGCAGCGCGCGCTCGGCGCTCCCCTCGGGGACCGCCCCGCCCCGGCCATCGGCGCCCGAATCCACTCCGCCATTCCCATACTGGCGGGAGTCTAGCGAAAAAGGGGACGCTCCCCTTTGAAGGAGAAGCCATGAAACCCTACGAAGAAATGGACGAGGCCATCGGCCACAACTGGTACACACTCGATCCGAACCTGAAATTTCAGATGGACCGCTTCATTGCTCCTGAAGATCGCCAATGGGTCGAGGAAAAGATGGACGCCATGGGCGAGCTCATGGGAACCATCGTTGCGGCCAACGCCGAGATCACCGACAAGAACCCCCCACAGCTCGTGCGCTGGGACAAGAGCGGCGAGGAGATCAAC